>NZ_SISL01000574.1:0-3348 GCF_004307965.1 Verrucosispora sp. SN26_14.1
GTGGGTGGGGGAGTGGGGTGGGTTAGATCAGGCCCTGGGCGAGCATGGCTTCGGCTACTCGGCGGAAGCCGTTGATGTTGGCGCCGGCCACGTAGTCGCCGGGGAGGCCGTACTCCTCGGCGGTGGCCCAGCAGCGGGCGTGGATGTCGCGCATGGTCTCGCGGAGCCGCTGCTCCGACTCGGCGAACGTCCACGACTCCCGGCTGGCGTTCTGCTGCATCTCCAGGGCGCTGACCGCCACCCCACCGGCGTTGGCCGCCTTGCCGGGTGCGAACCGGACCCCGGCCCGGCCCAGGATGCGGACCGCCTCCGGGGTGGTCGGCATGTTCGCCCCCTCCACCACCGCGACGCAGCCGCCGGCGACGAGCTGCGCGGCCTCGGCGCCGCCGATCTCGTTCTGCGTCGCGCACGGTAGGGCCAGGTCACAAGGCACCTCCCAGGGAGTACGCCCGGCGACGGCGACCGCATGCGGCACCTCGCGTACGTAGTCGGCGAGCCGGCCCCGGCGGCGTTCCTTCAGGTCCCGCAGCACGTCGAGGTCGATGCCCTTCTCGTCCAGGACATACCCGGACGAGTCGGAGCAGGCGACCACCCTGCCGCCGAGCTGGTGCACCTTCTGGATCGCGTAGATCGCCACGTTACCGGCGCCGGAGACCACCACCCGTTTGCCGTCCATGCTGTCGCCGCCCTGGGTGAGCATCTCCTCGGCGAAGAACGCCGTGCCGTACCCGGTGGCCTCGGTACGCGCCTGCGCGCCGCCGTACGACAGGCCCTTACCGGTGAGCACGCCCGACTCGTACCGGTTGGTGATCCGCTTGTACTGGCCGAACAGGTAGCCGATCTCCCGGCCGCCCACCCCGATGTCACCCGCGGGCACGTCGGTCTGCGCGCCGATGTGGCGGTACAGCTCGGTCATGTAGCTCTGGCAGAACCGCATCACCTCGCGGTCCGAGCATCCCTTGGGGTCGAAGTCGGCACCGCCCTTGCCGGCCCCGATCGGCAGCCCGGTCAGCGCGTTCTTGAAGATCTGCTCGAAGCCGAGGAACTTGACGATGCCCAGGTAGACCGAGGGGTGGAAGCGCAGGCCGCCCTTGAACGGGCCGAGGGCGCTGTTGAACTCCACCCGGAATCCCCGGTTCACCCGGACCTGACCCCGGTCGTCCTCCCACGGCACCCGGAAGATGATCTGCCGCTCCGGCTCGCAGATCCGTTCGATGATCCGGGCGTCGGCGTACTCCGGGTGACGCGCGAGCGCCGGGCCGATGCTCTCCAACACCTCCCGTACGGCCTGGTGGAACTCGGGCTCACCCGGGTTGCGGTTGACCACACTGGCGAACACCGACTCGACCGTCTCCGGCATCACCGACACGTCCTTCCGGTCCGGGCACGGCGTGGTGCCGTGCCTTGTCGCCCCGTCACGCGGTGCCCCCGGATACGGATGGTGACCACTGTCCGGTTCACTGGCAGCGTGGACGAGACGATCTGGACGACTGTACGCACTGCGCGTGACTGGCTGGACGTGACAAACGGCACCGGTGAGGCGGAGCTGACCTGCCGGATGCTCAAGCTCACCGAGGAGGCGGGTGAGGTGGCGGGCGCCTGGATCGGGTTCCTCGGCCAGAACCCGCGCAAGGGGGTCACGCACACCCGGGCGGACGTGGCGGCGGAGCTGGCCGACGTGGCGTTCACCGCGCTGGTCGCCATCGAGAGCCTGGGTCTGGACGCCCGCGAGGTCCTCGGCGGGTGCGCCGACAAGGTCGCCGGTCGGCTGGGCGCACCGGTCGAGGGTGAGGTTCGTCCCCGAGTTGACTGATCCGACCCGCTCCCTGGCGCGTACCTGCTGGTAGGGGACCGTGGAAGGGGACGTGGCATGGCCGAGTCGGAGCACGAGGCGTACCGCCTGACACCCTCGGGTCGGGGGTCGGAGGACGCGGTGCCGGCACCACCGGCAACTGTCGGTGACGAACCGCGAGACGCGGACAGCGTGACCGTGGGTGACGACGCGACCGTGGGTGAGGACGAGCCCGAGATCCGGGACGAGCCCGGGGACGGACGACCGACATGGTCGGCCGGGGCGCGGCTGCTCGCCGCCGCCGCGGTGCTGATGCTGGGGCTGGGCGCGACCGCCGTGGTGGTGATCCTCTCCGACCCGCACCGGCTCGGTCGGGTCTTCTCCGGCGACCTGCCGGAGGTCACCGCCGCCCCCGAGGGCACCAGCGGACTGGGTGGCGCGGCGCAGGCGGCGGCGCAGCGCCCCGAGCAGGTCGAGACCGCGCCGCTGGACGGCCGTCGGCGGGGCACCTTCGAACTGGTCGACGACGTGACCCGGTTCGACCTGCGGGTGACGGACCTGGGGGAGGAGCTGTACCGGATCATCACCCCGGCCGAGTCGGTCACCCGGCTCCTCCCGGAACTGGTCGGCGACCGGGTGCGGCTGCGGCTGACCCGCGACGGTGCGGGTCCGGGCGAGGTCGAGGTGCTGCTCAACGCCCGGGTGAGCTGGCAGGTGGCGCTCACCGGTGGGAGCACCGAACGGCGGCTGGACCTCGCCGCCGCCCGCCTGGGCGGCCTGGAACTGGCCGGTGGCGCGACCCGGACCACGCTGCGGCTGCCCGCCGTGGAGGGGCTGGTCGTGGTGCGGGTCACCGGCGGGGTCAACCGGTTCGACGTCACCGTGGTCGGCGGCGTTCCGGTCCGCGTCCGGTCGGTCGCCGGAGCCGGAGCGATCGCCGTGTACGACGAGCGCCTCGACGGGGTCGCCCCGCAGACGGTGCTCGGGTCGCCGGGCTGGGACCGGGCCGCCGACCGGATCTTCCTCGACCTGGTGGCGGGCGCGAACCGGGTGACCGTACGCGGAGGCTGAGCGGGTCCGGCGCGCGGGCGTACAGTCGGATGGTGGAACGTGCCGAGTCGATGCCCGCGCAGACCCGACCGCCCGGTGTGGCCACCGTCGACCCCGGCAGCGTCCTGTTGCCCGGCCACGACGTGCCGCTGGGGCGCTACACGACGGTGCGTCGGCTGCTTCCGCAACGCACCCGCCGGATGGTCGGCGCCTGGTGCTTCGTGGACCACTTCGGTCCGGACGACGTGGCGCAGCGCCCGGGCATGGAGGTGCCGCCGCATCCACACACCGGGCTGCAGACCGTGACCTGGCTGCTCGACGGCGAGATCCTGCACCGCGACAGCCTCGGCAACGCGCAGCCGATCCGACCCGGGCAGCTCAACGTGATGACCTCCGGGCACGGCATCGCGCACTCCGAGCGGTCCCCGGCCGCCCATCCGCCGCTGATGCACGGCGTGCAGCTCTGGGTGGCGCTGCCGGACCCGGCCCGCGCCGGCGCGGCCGCC
>NZ_SISL01000575.1:0-3341 GCF_004307965.1 Verrucosispora sp. SN26_14.1
GCCCGCCCCCCGCACCCCCCGCACCGCCAGCGAGTACGCCGCCCGGGAACGCTGGCTGCACCACGCCGCGATGGTGGCGCACTGGCGCGGTGACCTGTCGGCGCGGCAGCTCACCGACGTGCTGGCCCGGCGGGCCGGCTGGGACCCCCGCCTGCACCCGGCCGCACAGGAGGTCGTGCTGGCCCGGGTCGTCCGGGACAACCACCGGGCCACCTACCGGGCCGCCGCCGAGCGGGAACGGGCCGCCTGGCGGGAGACGGAACGGGCCACCGAAGCGGCCCGGGTGCTCTCCGCCGAGGCGTACGCCGCCGCGCAGCGCCTTCGACCGAATTCGGTGCCGGCACCCGCCGTGACCACCGCCGCACGTCCGGCCGCTGCGGCCCTGCGCTGGCGTCCGGCGCGCGTGGGGTGACCCGGGCGAGACGCGCGGAGCCCCGGTAATCCGGCCTGATCGGGTGAGCCCGGTCACACCGATCGCCGGAACGGACGGTGGTGCCGCAACCGCCCGAGACGTGACGTGATGTCCGGAGGCATTGTCCGGGGGTGGTCCGGTTGTCACCGCCCGTTACGTCGATCGCCGTCGGTCCTGTTGCGGGACATCGATGACCGAACGCCCGAAAATCACTGAGCTGGATCATGTTTGCGCAGGTCAGAGCGGGTTGGCAGGGCAATGGCCGACCAGTAATGTCGGCCCGTCCGATGCGGTAACCGATCGCAGGAGGCGACGCCGCATCGACCCGCCTAATCGTGGTCTCACGAACCGGGGACCCACCGCACCTCTGGGGTGAATCCGCGAGCTTCGGCTCACGGTAGGGCCAACTTCCCGCCCGAACCCGTCAGCTAACCCGGTCGGCGGTGTCGGAAGGAGCTTTCCTCTCGTGCATCCCCTTGTGATACCCCTCTTGTTCCTCCACGGCACTGCGGTGCCCGCGCTCACCGGGCCGTCGGCCGCGAGCTGACTGCGGCCCCCGCCCGGCCCCGACCGGGCGAAGCCCCTCGCACGGCCCGTCCGCCCACTCGGGCGGTCCTCGGCATGTCCTGTCGAGCTGACCGCCGGAGCGGATCGCCGTGCCTCCCTGAGCCCCGTGGAGGACTCCGTGAAGCAGACCCTGACGCGCCAGCTACGCCGGCTGGCCACCGAACGCCCCTACCAGGTCGTCGCCGCCTCGGCCGCCGCGCTGGCGCTGGCCACCGGCACCGGTGCCGTACTCGTCGGCACCGAGGACGCCCCGGCGACCGCGCACACCACGACCGCCGTCGCCGAGACGCGGGGCGACACCGCCGCCTCCCGCGCCGACACCCGCGTGGAGCCGACCCCGTCGACCCCGCCCGGCAGCGCGGCCCCGAGCAGCGCCGCACCGTCACCGTCGCCCTCGCCCACGCCGAAGGCCACCTCGGCGGCCCCCTCGCCGGTGGCCGTCAGCGAGAAGACCGCACCGAAGCCACCGACGCGCAAGGTCCTGGACTACGACTTCCAGGCCCAGACCACCGGCTACTACTGCGGCCCGGCCGCGGTACGCAACGCGCTCAGCGCCGCCGGGGTCGACCGTGACCAGGACACCCTGGCCGCCCAGCTCGGCACCACGTACGCCGGCACCAACTCGGCTCTGGACACCACCCGGGTGCTCAACGCCACGCTCAAGGGCGAGCCGTACTCGACCACGATGCTGCGGGGCGGCTCGGCCACCCCGACGCAGATGGACCAGCTCCAGGCCGACGTGGTGGAGGCGATCACCGACGGGCGCGGTGTGGTGGTGAACGTGGCCGGCAGCGCCACCGACACCGACGGTGGCTGGCACTCCTTCCCCGGCGGCCACTACGTCGCCGTGGTCGGCTACGCGGACGACGGTCGACTGGTCAAGATCGCGGACTCGGCCGACGCCTCGTACTACTCGTACTGGATGAGCACCACCGACC
This sequence comes from Verrucosispora sp. SN26_14.1, assembly GCF_004307965.1. Classification (NCBI taxonomy): domain Bacteria; kingdom Bacillati; phylum Actinomycetota; class Actinomycetes; order Micromonosporales; family Micromonosporaceae; genus Micromonospora; species Verrucosispora sp. SN26_14.1. The sequence continues at coordinate 1,918 of NZ_SISL01000575.1, forward strand.
TCGCCCACTGGGCCGCCACCCGCGGCTACTCCTCCTGAGAGTAAGGACGAGATGTAAGGAAGGGTCCCCTGCTATACACCAGGCGATAGCAGGGGGCCCTTCCTTACATCCGGGCCTGAGGTGCTGTTCAGCGGATCGCTATCTGACCGGGGTCGTCGTGGCGGCGATCCCGGTGCTTCTCGGTCTGCAGGTCTGACCGAGCACGCCCACCGCTCACCACGGCCGCTGCTGCGCGCTCAGGGGGCGGTCGGCAGCGCCGCGTCGTCGGTCGTGGTCCGTGGCGCCGGGGCGGTCCAGGCCGGGTCCAGTTCCCGCCGGGCGGCGGAGAGGAACGCCTCGGCGTACGAGTCGGCGGGGAAGTCGCCCAGGTAGCGCCGCCGGGTCGCCCAGCGTGCCTCGGCGAGCGGATCGGTGTCGAGCAGCCGCGTCAGCACGTCGTCCAGGTCGGCCATGTCCCGCCGCAGCACGTAGCCGGTGGCGGCGAGGGGGAACCGTTCGACGAACCGGTCACCGTCGACGCCGGTGTCGGTGACCGCGTAGGGCTTGCCCGAGTACAGCCAGTCGGAGACCACCCCGGAGACGTCGGAGACCAGCGCGTCCGCCCGGTTCACCGACTCGGCCAGGGTGAGCCGGCTGGCGGCGGCGCCGAAGACGTGCTGGCGGCCGGTGCGGGAGCGGTCGGCGGCGAGCAGTTCGTGCAGCCGGGCCAGGCGACGGGCCGAGCCCGGGTGCTGGTTGGTGTAGGGGTGGGCGCGCAGGATCACCGTGGCGCCCCGGTCGAGCAGCCGCCGCAGCAGCGTCTCGGCCATCGGCAGGGAGCAGTAGTCGGCGTCGGCGTGGTGGCCGGTCCAGGTGGGGGTGTAGAGGACCGTGGGGTTCGTCAGCCCCCGGGTCGGCTGGTGGCGTACCTCGATCGCCTCGACCTGCGGGCGGCCCACCACCACGAACTTCTCGGGCGGGATCTCCACCCCGGCGCGGGCGTACCGGTCGACGGCGGCCTCGCCGGCCACGAAGATCCGGTCGAAGATCGCCGACACCGGGTTGGCGCTGGGCGCCTTGTCGCTGTCGCCGTGGTGCAGTTGAACGTGGGTGAGCTGGGTGAATCGGATGCAGTGGCTGTTCTTCGCGCCGTGGTTGACGTAGAACGCCACCCGCAGGCTCGGCACCAGCACCTCGTCCATGGTGCGCAGGGTGGGGCAGTAGACCACCGGTGCGGTGGTGGCCGCCGCGACGGCGGGCAGGAACTCCGGTTCCCGCAGCATCACCACGAACGGCCGTCCGATCCGTTCCAGGTACGGCAGCCACATGGTGACCTGGTACTCCGAGCCGGGCGGGGCGGAGAAGTGCAGCACGAACTCCGGCTGGTGCCGGCGCAGCGCCCGGGTGACCGCCGACCCGCCGGCCGTCGGCCGGAACCGGCGGCG
>NZ_SISL01000576.1:0-3334 GCF_004307965.1 Verrucosispora sp. SN26_14.1
CCGCGAGCCGGGGTCCTCGCCCGGCGCGGTCGGCGAGCAGGGCCAGCAGCGGTGCGACCAGCAGAGCCAGCACGAGCGGCACGATCGTCAACAGCAGCGCCATCCGGTACTCGCCGACCACGCCCTGCTCGAAGCGCTGTCGATAGTGCTCGGTGCCGACGTCGGTCGCCGGACCGAGCAGGTTGTCCCGGGTCGTCGACCGCGCGATCGCCAACCCGGTGGGCAGCAGATAGGACCAGAGCAGGGCGAGGAAGGCGGGTAGCAGCAGCACGAGCCCGATGCCGACGCGGACACCGGTGCCCGGTCGGGTGGACGGTTTCGTCACGGAGAGTACCGGGCTGGTCATGGTGCTCCTCGCCTCGTCGGATCCCTGGCCGGGCCCGACGATAGGCGTAACGATCAAGCCGGGCCACCGGAGCGAAGATCTTTCGTCCGCACGGCCCACCAGCGATGCCGATGCGGAGGGGGAGCATGAGCAGGCCGGGCGCCGTCGGGTCGACGACGCCCGGCCAGTGGCTCAGCAGAGGCCGTTGCAACCGTCCGGGTTCGGCGGCGGGGCACCGATCCAGGGCTGGGAGAGGCCGGGTACGTGCTCCGGCTGCGCCCCGCTGATCCGGGGCTCCGAGAAGACCGTGTTGTACGCGTTGGCGGTGTCGTCGACGTAGATGATCCCGCTCAGCTTGTTCTCCGGGATGGTGCCGTTGGCGTACGGCGGCGTCCAGTTCCGGACCGGCGTGATGTTCGCGCCGAGGAAGCGGGTGATGCCGTCGGCACCGGCCAGCACGGAGACCACGTCGCCGGAGTAGTCGGGGTTGACGTACCCGTGGTCGCCCTCCTGGTCACCGTGGCCGCTGCCGTCGTCACCCCCGTCGTCGCCGTGCTCGCCGCCGGTGTCGTCGTCGGAGTCGTAGTGGGTGTTGATGCCGTCGCCGCAGTTACCGCTGGTGTCGCAGGTGGTGACGGTCTGGTTGCCGGAGCTGTGGGTCGAGCTGTTGAAGGTGACGCTCTCCACATGGACGGTGCCGGTCTTCTTCCCGTTCTGGTCGTAGAGGTGCACGGTCGTCTCGGAGTGGGTGTCCGACTGACCGTTCTTGGTGTGGCTCTTGGTGGTGGTCTCACTGATCAGGCGGCCATGCGGGTCGAAGACCATGACGGTCTGCTCGGTGTAGAGGTCGCCCGTCTCGCCGCGCTCCTCGTACTGGGTGAAGACGGTGTTGCCCGTGGACCCGTCGGCGTTGACGTGTTCCCGCACCGACCCGCCCGGCACCAGGTCGACCTCGTCGCGCGACCCGTCGGCGTAGTGCAGCCGGTAGTCGGAGTCGCCGAACCACGGCTTCTCGGTCTTCACGACCCCGCCGTACGCGGCCGGGCTGTGCGTCGTCTCGCCCGGCTCGTACTCGACGAACATCGATTCGAAGGGCGTGATCAGCGGGTTGCCCGGCTCGCCGACGGCCTGCGAGCGGGTGCCCCGGCCGATCGCGACGCCGTCGCGCTGCACCGAGAGCTTGAGCTCGTCGAACTGCTTGAGGTCGATGCCGAGCCGGCTGTAGGTGTCCTTGCGCACCGGAAGGGCGAAGACCCCCAGGGTCGGCAGGTTGGTGGTGGTCTCCCGGAGCGCGAGCAGGTCTTCGGGGAAGGCGATGAAGCTGCCCCGCCCGTACCCGAAGGACGGCAGCTTGTTCACCGAGGCCAGTTCCACGGCCACCTCGAGGCTGGGTCGGCTGGCCGGGTCCCACGGGTCGGTGCCCGCCGCCACCTCGTCGGCGTCGCTGAAGCCGTCCTTGTCGCTGTCGACCACCCGCCAGGACAGGTAGCAGCCGGTCGGGTCGCAGACCCGGGCGTACGACAGCTTCTTGCGCGGCGGCTTGTCGGCGGAGGCGGCGGTGCTGCCGGCGGTCAACGCCAGCGGTATGGCGAGCAGCGGGGCGACGACCATCGCCACTCGCCTGCGGTTACGAAGGATCATGAGCGGTACCGTCGCACCCGTCCGGGCGCTCTCCGACCGCTGAGTCGGCAATCAGTCGCCGGGTCGCGGCACCCTGGGAGGATCCCCAGCTAGGGTGTGGCTGCTGCGCTGGTACGACGAAGGTGACGGACGTGGAGATCGACCAGTGTGGCCACCGGCCGGAGGACGCCGACCGACTGCTGGCCGCCGCCGACCGGGCCGCCGATCCGGTGGCCGCCGCCCGGCTGGTGGCGGAGGCGTTCGTCGCGGTGTCCCGGACCGCCGACCCGACCGTCCTGCCGCCGATCGTCCGGCGGTTGGCACGGCTACGGACCCTCCCGCCACGTCCCGAGGTCGAGTTCCTGCACCACGCGGTCGGCTGCGCGGTGGGTGCCCGGACCGGGCGGCGGGTCGCTCCCCGGGAGACCGACGACGCGTTGCGCCTCTTCGCCAGCGCCGGGCTGCACGACGATCCGCTGCACGTGGAGTGCGCGATGATCGCCACGTTGAGCGCGCTGCGACCCGACCAGGTGCGCCCCAGGTTCGCCGCCCTCGTCGAGCGGTGGGTGTCCGGCGAGGAGGAGACCGACCCGGCCCGGCGGGCCCGGTTCACCACCATGCTCGGGATGGGCGACGCGTGGTCCGGTGACCTGCTGCGCGGCCGGGCGACGCTGCGTCGCGCCCAGGCGTACGCGGTCGAGGCCGGGCGGCTCGACCTCCAGGCCGAGATCGTGTCGTGGCTGGCCAAGTGCGAGGCGCTCTGCGGCGACCTGACGCAGGCGCGGCGTTGTCTGGACGAGGCGCGGCTGCTGGCGGCCCGCTCGGGGTCGGCCTGGGTCGGGTTCCACATCGCCGAGTGCGCCGCCGCGCTGCACCTGGCGGCGGGCGACGTCGAGGCGTGGGTCGGGGTCGTGGGGCGGTTGGTCGACTCGGCGGTCGGCAGCAACTCCGGGCTGGTCTTCGAACACCGGTGGGAACTCGCCACCCACCACGCGCTCGGCGGGGACGCCGAGGCCGCGCACGCCGTCCTCGCCACCATCGCGGATCCGCCGCTGGACTGGCCGGGTGCGCCCGCCCTGCCGTCCTGGCGGGCCTGGATCGCCGACCCGGTCGACCCGGCCGCGATGGCCTGGCTGGAACAGGCGCTCGCCGGGCTCAACCGGCCGGTGGAGCGGCTCTCCCGGGCCCGGCTGGCCTGGCTGCTCGGCGCCCAGCACGCGCGCCTCGGCCGGCGGGTCGACGCGATCCGGCTGCTCGAACTGGCCAGCAGCGAGTACGCGGCGACCGGCGCGGCGGGCCTGCTCGCCCGCGTCGCCGTGGACCTGGACGCGGTCACCACCGGTCCGGTCGGTACGCCGTGGCCGCCGACGGCGGGGCCGTCGACCGGGC
>NZ_SISL01000577.1:0-3327 GCF_004307965.1 Verrucosispora sp. SN26_14.1
GCCCGCCGCAGGGTCTCAGGGGCGGGTGCCGCACCGGTGGGCTCCGGTCCGAGTCCCACGGCGGCGACCAGCGGGGCGGTGACGGTGCCCAGGGTGGCCAGTTTGATCACCTCGCCCGGTCCGCCGGTGGCGCCGAGCAGCGCCAGCGTCTCGGTCAGCTTGCCGTCGAAGGCGGCGGCGATGCTCTCGGCGCCGCTGGCGAGCAGCAGGGTGCCGGCGAGGCCGCTGGTGGCGTCCTGCTCACCGGTCGTACTGTGCACGCCGATCACGATCGCGTCGACGGCGAGTTCGGCGGGGTCGGTGTCGACCAGGCTCAGGGTGGTGCTGGGCGATGTCACGGAAGCTGCTCCCGGGCGGGCCGGGCCGGCCGCGTGTGGCGTACCGGCGGTTCGGTTGGTGCCGGCGGATGAGGTACCCGTCGGACGTCGGTGCTGCCCCGCCGGTTCCTCCGGTGGGTCCCGCCGATGCTAACCAGACCGGTCCGCCCCGGTAAGTTCCCACCCATGACCGACGTGACCACCGACGCCGCCGAGACCCGGCTGCGTCGTTCTCCGCTGGCCGAGCGACACTCCGCACTCGGCGCCAAGTTCGCCCCGTTCGGCGGTTGGGAGATGCCGCTGGAGTACGCCGGTGGCGGGGTGCTGCGGGAACACACCGCGGTGCGTACCGACGTCGGCGTGTTCGACGTCTCGCACCTGGGCAAAGCGCGGGTGACCGGGCCGGGCGCGGCGGAGTTCGTCAACTCCTGCCTCAGCAACGACCTGGGGCGGATCGGGCCCGGCCGGGCGCAGTACACGCTCTGCTGCGACGAGGCCACCGGCGGCGTGGTGGACGACATCATCGCCTACCTGTACGCCGACGACCACGTCTTCCTGATCCCGAACGCCGCGAACACCGCCGAGGTGGTGCGTCGGCTGCGCGCCGCCGCGCCGGAGCAGGTCACGGTCACCGACGAGCACGAGGAGTACGCGGTCCTGGCGGTCCAGGGACCGCGTTCGGCGGCGCTGCTGGCCGGGCTGGGCCTGCCCACCGACCACGGGTACATGAGCTTCTCGCCGGCCTCCCTCGACGGCGTCGCGTTGACCGTGTGCCGCACCGGCTACACCGGTGAGCTGGGCTTCGAGCTGGTGGTCCCGGCGGCCGACGCGGTCACCGTCTGGGACGCCCTGTTCGCCGCCGACCCGGCGCCGCAGGCCTGCGGGCTGGCCGCCCGGGACACCCTGCGCACCGAGATGGGGTACCCGCTGCACGGGCAGGACCTGTCGCTGGATATCAGCCCGGTGCAGGCCCGTTCCGGCTGGGCGGTGGGTTGGGACAAGCCGGCCTTCTGGGGCCGTGCCGCGCTGCTCGCGGAGAAGACCGCCGGTCCGGCGCGTACGCTGCGCGGCCTGGAGGCCGTCGACCGGGCCATCCCGCGCCCCGGCATGGCGGTGTACCACGGCGACACCCGGGTCGGCACGGTCACCAGCGGCACGTTCAGCCCGACCCGCAAGCAGGGCATCGCCCTCGCGCTGGTCGACACCGCCCCGGCCCTGGCCGACGGCACCGAACTCCAGGTGGACGTGCGCGGTCGTCGCCTGCCGGTCCGGCTGACCCGACCGCCCTTCGTCGACCCCTCCGTGAAGTGACGCGGACCGGTGGCGTGACGCCGGCCTGACTCAGGGGCGGGGCGGCTCACCGGCGTCCAGGACCGCCTGGGTCCAGCCGCCCTCGACGACGCCGGAGGTGCCCAGGACGGCCCAGTCGACGATGTCGGTGGTCTCGACCTCCACCGGCGAGCCGATGCGGACCGAGGGGTCGGTGTTGGCGTCGCTGGCGCTGGCGCCGACGATCCGCTCCGGCGTCTCCCACGTGGTCACCCCGGCCCAGACGTACTCCGGGCCGTCGTCGCCGGGCAGCCCGTACTTGACCACGAGCTGCGTATCCGACGGGAGCTGACCGGCGCGGAAACGGGCCCGGATGTCGCCCAGCCCGGCGCGGGCGGTGGCGACCGCCCGGCTCATCGCGTCGCCGGAGCGCGCGTACCGCACGTCGGGCTGGATACCGGCGAACAGGGTGCCGCAGGCGGCGGCGAAGTAGCGCCCGTCCGGGCCGGGGTGCCCGGCCGGTGGGCGCAGGCTCAGGAACGAGTCGGCCTCCGGGTCGGTGGCCGGGTCCAGCTCCAGCCGGAGCAGCACCGGCGCGGTCGCCCCGTGCTGCTCCGGGTTGCCGTACGCGACCGCGATGTCGTGGCCGGTGACCGTGGCCAGCACCGGCAGCGGCACGAACGCGGGCACCTCGTCGCCGGCCAGCCCGTCGGTCCAGTCCCGCAACAGCCGCCGGGCGGCGCCGGTCATCACCGCGCCCCAGGCCCGGGTGAGGTGGTCCGGCACGCCCTGGGTCTGCAACTCCAGCAGACCGAAGCGGCGCAGTCCCTTGGTGGTGAACCAGAGACCCTCGGCGTCCGAGGAGTACGGCACCAGCACCCAGTCGACCAGCCGGACCCGGCCCTCGGCGTCCGGCAGCGAACGCAGCGCCGCCGCCGGGTCCAGGAACTGCAAGCCGAACACGTCGACCACGTCGCCGCCGACCTCCTCGGCCACGGCCGCGGCCACCGCGCGGGCCGCCCACTCGTGGGCGGGCGGCCACCCCGGCCGGTACTCGGCCTGCACCACCACCAGATGGCTCGCGGCACCCAGCCGGTCGAGCTGCGCCTGCGTGGCCCCGAACGCGGTGAGCAGGTCCGGCGGCAGGGCGGGGAACTCGCCGATCGGGCGGATGTCGACGCTCATCAGCGGGCTGTCCAACATCTGCACGGCGAGCCCGTGCACCGGCTCGGCCAGCCGGCCGGCCAGCCCGCGGACCGCCGTGCGGGCGGTCACCGACGGCAGCCCCACCGTCGGCACCAGATAGGTCGCGGTGAGCGACTCCGGGACCGGTACGGGCAGGAAGTCGTCGGTGATGAGCATGTCGTCCCCAGGGTGGCCGCGCCGGTGCTGTCGACAAGGAACGCTACCCGCCGGTGGTCGCACGGCTCAGCCGGACAGCACCAGACCCAGGTAGACCAGCGTGGTGACCAGCTCCACGGTGGCGCCGAGCACGTCGCCGGTGATGCCGCCGAGGCGGCGTACCACGTGTCGCAGCAGCCCGGCCACGACGGCCAGCGCGGCGAGCACGACCAGCGGCCCCTGCCACGGGCGGTCCGGCACGGCCGGCACTGCCGCCAGTGCCACGGCGGCCGTCGCCACGGCCAGCGTGACCGGCCCGACGGTGCCGGCGACCATCGCACCGAGTCCGTCCGGGCGGGCCGCCGGGACACCCCGTCGACAGGCCAGCGAGACCCCGAGC
>NZ_SISL01000578.1:0-3325 GCF_004307965.1 Verrucosispora sp. SN26_14.1
CGACCGCGTCCACCGCCGCGAGCGCGTCGCTGTCCGGCCCGCCGACGAAACCGCCCCGATGGGTACGCCGATCCCAGACCTCGGTGGTGCGGAAGGGCGTCGGGTAGCGGCTCGGCGCCGACCGGAACCGCCCCACCCACGGGTCGTCGTGGTCGGCGACGTACTCCATCGGCAGGCCGGCGTCGGCGGCGACGATCAGGCAGGTCTCCACGAACGCGCCCAGGGAGAGGCACAGGTCGCGGCCGGTGGGGTCGGCCGCCGGCAGGGTGTACGCCGGGTCCCACCCGACCCGGATCTGTCCGGGCTCGTAGCGCAGCCGCCACGGCTGGGTGTTGTGCGCGCTCGGCGCCCGCCAGCACAGTGGTTCGAGCGCGCGGAACGCGGCGACGTCCACCTACCGCTCCTTGGCATAGAAGGTGTAGCCGTGCAGCGGGCGGCCACCGAGCCGCCGGTACTGGGCCGCCGACGCCGGGTTGTCCCGACCGACGTAGGTGCTGCGCAGCGCGGTGTAGCCGGCGGTGTGCAGGTTGTGGTGCAGGTGCGTGGAGAGCAGCCGCTGGTAGCCGCGCCCCTGGTACTCCGGGACCACGCCCTTGACGATCAGCACCGCCTCCCGCCGGTAGCGGCGGCGGGTGCCGAGCAGCCGGATCTGGTTGACCAGGTGCAGGTCGCCCCGGACGGCCACCATGAACTCGCTGATGTCCGGTACGCAGAGCGTGAACGCCACCGGCTGACCGTCCCGCGTCAGATAGAGCAGCAACGACTCGTCCAGCAGGTACGCCAGCCCGTCGGTCTGCCGCCGGAGCTGCCAGGCGCAGATCGGGGTGTAGTACCCGAGCTGGGCGAAGGAGTCGTTCAGCATGCCGCGAAGCAGGTCGAGTTGGTCGTCGAGACGCCGTACGTCGCCCCGGTGCAGCTCGATCCGCGCCCCGTCCGGATCCACGCGCACCGGGGGCGCCGGCTCGGCCGGGGTGGGCACCGGGCAGATCCAGGTGTCGGACTCGAACCGGCGCTGGAACCCGTACGCCTCGTAGGCGGCGGCGTAGTGCGCCGGGTTCCAGGCGCTGTCGACGAAGCCGCGTTCCGCGTACCCGGAGGTGATCACGCCACCGGCCTGGTTGGGCAGCAGCGCCACCGGGCCGAAGAGCAGGTCCCGGTCGGGATCGGCGTGCGCGGAGATCGCGTCGAACAGCGGTCGGGCGGCCGGGGCGGTGAACTCGGTCAGCCCGAAGAGCTGGCACCGGCGGCCGATCTTGGCGTCGAAGGCCGCGTCGATGTGCAGGGTGGTCCGGCCGACCACCGTGCCGGCGGTGTCCCGCAGCACGTACATCGGTATGCCGTCCTGCCACCACTGCCGGATCTGCTGGCGGGGGATGGGCACGTGGCGCGGCTCGTCGGCGTAGAGGCGGTCGGCGAGCCCGAGGAACTCCCGCAGGCCACGGCGGCAGGTGACCCGTTCGAAGCGGTACGCACCGGAACTCACCGGATCACCGCCGGGCCGGTCGTCTCCGCGCCGAGCGGAGTGAACGTCTCGATGTGGCCCATCTGCGGCGCCTCGGCCCGCCAGGTGCCGTTGGAGTACCCGTCCGGCGAGGCCGAGTAGAGCCGGATGAATCCGGCGGTGGCGTTGCGGGTGCCGTCGGTCAGCCACACCATCAACCGCCGGTGGTGCCGGGTCCGCGCGAAGCGCAACATCGCGTCGCGGTCGGTGAAGAACGCGATCGTGCCGAGCGTGAGGGGGAACTGCCAGTAGACGGTGTGCCAGCAGTAGCCGGACATCCGGCGCATGTCGCGGACCATCCGGAACCAGTCCGGGGCGAGCCGCAGCAGCACCAGCGGGTTGGCGTAGCGGGTCCCGCCGATGAACATGGCGCCGGCGCGGGCCTGCGCGGGCGCGCGGGAGAAGTCACGGGTACGCATGATCACCTCACCAGGTAGACGTTCTTGATCTTCTGTTCGCCGGCGAACGGGCCACTTCCCGGCTCGTGCAGCTCCACCCGCAGGTCACCGGCGGTCGGGTCTTCGAGCAGCGACTGCGCGAAGTCCCGGGAGACCGAGGTGAGATGCCGACGTACCCCGCTGCGGCAGGCGGCGACGAGTGCGTCGCGCTCCGGCGCGGCCAGCGGGCGGCGCAGTTCGATGTGGATCACGGGTCGGGTCTCCAGCGACGCGTCCTCGACCAGGGTCAGGCAGAAGCGGTTGATCTCGGCGGCGTGCGGGTTGCCGGTGTAGAGGCCGTACTCGACGTCCTGGGGGTACAGGTTGGCCCCCAGGTAGGACACGGTGGAGTCGCGCCGGCCGAACAGCAGCAGCACCGGCAGGGTCATCCGCTCCACCGAGACGGCCGTGCGGAACTCGGCCCGGCGGACCGGGTCGGCGTGCGCCAACTCCACGATCCGCTGGTACGGCACCAGCACCGCCTCGTCGCCGACGTTGTAGCGCAGCCGGGGCTGGAGTACGTCGCCGGTGACCGTGCACACCAGCTCCCGACGGTCGTTCGTCTCCAGATAGGTGGCGAACGGGTTGTACTGGAACACCATCGGCAACCGCTGCTCGTCGGCGCCGAGCAGCTCGGCCCGCAGCCCACGGTCGGTCTGCAACCGCCGCCGCAGCCACACCGTGAACCGGGTCTCGGCACCGATGCCGATGGTCAGGTCCGACGCCCCGTACGCGGAGCGGACCAGGGCGAACCGCTGCTCCAGGTAGTCGCGCAGCGCCTCGGTCATGCCCTCGCCCCCGCAACTGGCGAAGACGCGGTACTTCCCCCACTCGAAGCCACCGGCGTCGAGCCGGTCCCGCAGGTGCTTGAGGAACGGCGGGTAGGCGGTCACCAGGTAGTCGTAGTCGGGGCCGAACTCGTGCAGCGTGTCGACGATCTTCCCGAGGTCCGGCCCGGTGTTCTTCACGACCGCGATCCGGGACATCGCCGCGCCGGTCGTGGTCCCGGTGGCCCAGGCCCCCATCGAGTACGCGTTGATGACGAACGGTCGACGCATCGGGAAGACCAGCCCGGTGTAGCCGGCGATGTCCCGGTGCACCGCGCGCAGCTCGTGGTCCCCCCGGGGCCAGTTGAACGGCCGCCCGGACGAGCCGGCCGACTCGTCGACCACCACACCTCGGGACGGCATGCGTCCGTGCCAGCACCGTGCGGCGGCGCCGTAGGCGGTCACGTACCCGTGCTTGTCGGTCTCCGGGAAGTCGGCCAGGCGGCGGCGGGTGCGGGCCGGGCGGGTGCGCAGGAAGGACCGGTACGCGGGGACCTGCCGGGCGGCCCGTTCGCAGACCGCCTGGGCGTTCGCCGCCGCCAGCCGGTCCAGGAGCGGGT
>NZ_SISL01000579.1:0-3300 GCF_004307965.1 Verrucosispora sp. SN26_14.1
CCGCAGCCCCGGTTCGCGCTCGCGGACGGCTGGGCGGCCACCGCGCAGGCCGCGCGCGAGCTGGGGTATCCGCTGGTGCTGAAGCCGGTGGACCTCTGCGCCGGCATGTACGTGCGGCAGGTGGCGGATCCGACCGAGCTGCGTGCCGCGTTCGACGCCCTCGCCGCGTTCCCGGTGAACGCCCGGCGGCAGCCGAGGGTGCCGGTGGTGCTGCTGGAGGAGCTGCTGACGGGTCCGGAGGTGAGCGTGGAGACGGTCACCGTCGACGGCGTGACCACGGTCGTCGGGATCACCGACAAGAGTCTCGGCGGTGTCTCCGGGTTCGTCGAGACCGGCCACATGTTCCCGGCGGTGCTGGATCCGACGACCCGTGAGCGGGTCGGCGAGGTGGCGGTGGCCGCCCTGGAGGCGGTCGGGTTGGACCGTGCGGTCGGGCACACCGAGCTGCGGCTGACGCCCACCGGGCCGCGCGTGGTGGAGGTCAACCCCCGGCCCGCCGGTAACCAGATCACCGAGCTGGTGCGCCGGGTCACCGGCGTGGACCTGCCGATGGTGTACGCGCAGCTCGCGCTCGGCGAACACCCGGACCTCAGCCCGGCCGACACCGGCGTACGCAGTGCCGCGATCGCGTTCGTGCTGCCGCCGCGACCCGGTGTCGTAGCGCGGATCGACGGCACCGGGGCCTGGTCGACGGACCCCCGGGTGGTCGACTGGTCGGTGAAGCCGGACGGCCACCGGGCCGGGGACGCCAGCAGCAACAACGACTACCTCGGTCACGTGATGGTGGTCGACACCGCCGGTGCCGGTGCGCGGACGGTCGCCGACCGGCTGGCCGGGCAGGCCCGGGTCGGGTACCTCGACGAGAGCGTTCCGGCTGGTGCCGACGCCCGGGTCGGGGTCGGGGCGTGACCGCCACCTCGCCGGCCCGACCGGCGTACCGGTCGATGTCGGCGCTGGTGGAGGCCGTGCGCGCGGGACGGCTCGGGGCCGATCCGGCGCGGGCCACGGTCAGCGTCGGGTTCGTCACCCGGCAGGGCGTGCGGCACGCCTCGCGGGCGCACGGCTACCGCAACCACGTGCTGAGTCTGCGGGTCGACGCGGCGGTCGGATCGTGCGCGATCGAGCCGGGCGAGCTGCCCGACGAGACCGCGTACGACTGCGTCGGCGCGTCCGTGGCAGACCTGCTCGCTCACCCGCTGCTGCCGGTGCGGGTGGCCGCGCTGGACGCGTACCTGATGGCGGTGCGCCCGCACGCCGAGGCGGCGGACGCGACGGTCAGCGTGCCGGGCGGCGGGTCGCTGGCCAAGTCACGGGCGCGCGCCGAGGCGGTGGTGGAGCTGCTGCCCGCGAGCAGCCGCACGGTGCTGGTCGTCGGGGTGGTCAACTCCCTGTTGGAGCGGCTGCGGGCGACCGGTCGCCGGTATCTGCCGTGCGACCTGGCCGGGGGCCGCACCGAGTGGGGCGAGCCGCACCTGCCCGACGCGACGGCGGTGCTGGACCGCTGCGACGCGATCCTGGCCTCCGGCATGACGCTCGGCAACGACACGTTCGCGCCGCTGCTGGCGCACGCCGCCGCCGAGCGGAAGCCGTTCGTGGCGTTCGCGCAGACCGGCAGTGCGGTGCTGCCGTGGTTCCTGGGCGCCGGGCTGACCGCCGTGTCGGCCGAGCCGTACCCGTTCTTCTGGCTCGACGGCGGGACGACGACCCTCTACCGCTACGGGGTGTCCGGATGAGCGCGCCGCAACTGTTGAACCTGGTCGGACACACCCCGCTGGTCTACGTCGACGCGCCGCTGCCGCACCCGCACGGCGGCTTCTGGGCGAAGGTCGAGTGTGCCGCGCCGGGGGGCATGAAGGCCCGCGCGGCGGTCACCATGCTGGCCGGGGCGCGGCGTCGGGGCGAGTTGCGCGACGGCGCGCCGGTGGTGGAGTCGACGAGCGGCACGTTGGGGATCGGGCTGGCGTTCGCCGGGCACGCCTTCGGGCACCCGGTGGTGCTGGTGGTCGACCGGGAGTTGGAGCCGTCGATGCGGGCGCTGCTGCGCGCGTACGGGGCCCGGCTGGAGGTGGTCGACCGGCCGCATCCGACCGGCGGGTGGCAGCAGGCCCGGCGGGACCGCCTGACCGAGCTGCTCGCGACGCTGCCGGGGGCGTACTGGCCGGATCAATACCACAACCCCGACAACGTGGCCGGGTACGCGAGCCTGGGTGACGAGATCGCCGCCCAGGTCGACGCGGTGGACCTGCTGGTGTGCAGTGTGGGCACCGGTGGGCACAGCGCCGGGCTGGCGCGGGCGTTGCGGCGTTCCTGGCCCCACCTGCGGTTGATCGGCGTGGACACGGTCGGGTCGAGGATCTTCGGTCAGCCGGCACGTCCCCGGTTGATGCGCGGCCTGGGCAGCAGCATCCATCCGGACAACGTGGACTATCCGGCCTTCGACGAGGTGCACTGGGTCGGGCCGGCGGAGGCGGTGGACACCTGCCGGCGGTTGGCGCGTACCGGCTTCGTCACCGGGGGGTGGAGCACCGGGGCGGTGGCCCGGGTCGCCGCCTGGGCCGCCAGGACCCGGCCGGACGCGCGGGTGGTGACGGTCTTCCCGGACGGCCCGCACCGCTATCTCGACAGCATCTTCGACGACGGCTGGTGCGCCCGGCACGGGCTGCTCGACTCCGGACACGGACACCCGGTGGAGATCCCGCACCCCGGCGCGGTGGAGGTCACCCGGTGGAGCCGGTGCCGGACGGTGACCGATCCGGTTGCCGACCGGGGGCGGGTGCCGGCATGAGGCTGACCTGGCAGGCATACCCGCTGGTGCTGCGGGAGCCGCTGCGCATCTCCCGGTCGGTGATGGCCCGTCGGGAGGCGGTGCGCCTCACCGTGACGCACGACGGTGTCACCGGGCACGGCGAGGTCGTCACCAGCAACTATCTCGGACTCGACCGGGCGGCGATCGAGGCGTGCTGCGCCGGGTGGGCGGAGCGGGTGGTCGGCTGCCCGGACCCGGAGACGCTCCGGGCCGGGCTGGGCGGGTACACCGGGCCGCCGGGGGTGCGCGGGGCGCTCGACGCGGCCGTGCACGACCTGCTCGGGCACGCCCGGGGCGTACCCGTGCACCGGCTGGTGGGGGCGCCGCAACCGACGCCGGTGGCCACCGCGTACACCATCGGGCTGGTGCCGGTGCCGGAGGCGGCGGCGACCGCCCGACGCCTGGTCGCCGCCGGGTTCTCGGTGCTCAAGGTGAAGGCCGGCGACGCGGACGATCTGGCCCGGGTGGCGGCGGTCCGGGCCGCCGCGCCGCCC
>NZ_SISL01000058.1:0-20604 GCF_004307965.1 Verrucosispora sp. SN26_14.1
GCGGCGCGGCCCGGCCCGCCGGCCGGGAGTGGGATCACCCGGGCGGGCGGGCGGCGGGCGTTCGTCCGGCGCACTCTGGTGGCGCTGTCGGTGAACGGGCTGTCCAGCGTGGGCAACCTGATGGTGTCGGTGTCCGTCGCGCGCGGTGAGTCGCTGTCGAGACTGGGGCAGTTCGCCCTGGCCTTCTCGATCTACGTACTCGTCATCGGCCTGGTGCGGACGGCGGTCACCGAGGCGGTGCTGGCCGCGTGGACCGGGCCGGCACGGCACGAGATCACGCGGGGGGCGCGTCGGGCAGGTGCCGTCGCCGTGCTGGCCGGGTTGCTCACCGCTGCCACCGGAGTGGTGGTCGGCGCCGACTACCTCACCGTCACCGGCCTGGCTCTGCCGGGACTGGTGGTCTACGACTACGTCAAGGCGATCAGCATCGGTGTCGGCGGTACCCGGGTCGCGCTGGCCCAGGAAGGTGTCTGGCTGGGCTGCACCGCGCTGGCCGTCGGGGCGGCCGTGGTCGCCTCGGTGCCGCCGTTCATGATCTTCGTCTGCTGGGCGTTCTCCGGTGCCGTCATCGGCGTCGTGGTCGCCCTGCGGCTGCGGTACGACGTGGTGCCCGGCTGGGGGCTCGACCGTCGTGGCACCCGCGTGGCCGCCTCCTTCGCCGCGCAGTTCCTGGTCACCACCGGTTCGGCGCAACTGGCTCTGAGCGCGCTGGCCGCCACGGCGGGGGTGGCGGTGGTCGGCGCCCTCGGCGCGGCCCGGACGGTCTTCGGGCCGGTCACCCTGCTGATGACGACGCTCTCCTCGCTGATCGTGCCGTACCTGGCCCAGACACGTCCGGAGACGGGACGGGCCCGGCTGCGGGTGGCCGGTTCGGTCGTCGCGCTGACCGTCGGCGTGATGCTCCCGCTGGTGCTGATGGTGTGCCTGTTGCCGGACGACATCGGGCGGGCCGTGCTGGGCGACAACTGGCACGCGGCCCGTCCGCTGCTGCCGCTGCTCTCCGTCGAGGCGTTGCTGGCCCCCATCGCCCTCGTCGCCTTCGCCGGGCACCGGGTGGCCCACGCCGGTGGGCGCGCGTTGGCGATCGGCGTGGTGCTCGGACCGCTGCGGATCGCGACGATCGTCGCCGGTGGTGTCCTGTTCGGAGCCGGTGGCGCAGCCGGCGCCCTGGCCGTACTCGCCCTGGTCAGCGCCGTGTGCTGGTGGTCCAGCTATCTGCGGCTGGGCGGGCGGAAGGGAGTTGTGCGGTGACCCGTACAGTCGGACTGGTCTGCCTCGGTGAGGCCGGCAACTTCGGTGACGACCTGATCCTGATCGCCGCGGTGGCCGCCGCCGGCGAGGTGGACGAGGAGACCGAGGTGCGATATCTCAGCTTCGGTCGCCCCATCGACTGGACGGCGATCTCGGCCCGGCTCGGTGCCGCACTGCGCCCGCGACCGGTGCGTCCGGGACGGGACCTGCCCGGTTCCCGCCGCAGCGAACTGAGCTTCCAGGGCTGCCACGCGGTGCTGTTCGGCGGCGGTGGTCTGCTCCAGACCAGCCACCATCCGCACACCCCCTACCGGTGGCTGAGTTTCCTGCCCCGACACCTGCCGGCGGTGCCGGTGCTCGCCGTCGGACTCGGACTCGGCCCGCTCAGCGCGGACTGGGAACACCGGCTGCGGGCACTCGGTTCCCCGTTCGACGAGTGCTATCTGCGCGACGGCGACTCGGTGACCCTGGCGGAGCAGCGGCTGGGGTGGCGGGCCCGGCGCTGCCGGGACTTCGTCGACCGGACCTTCCTGGACGGGTTGGGGGTACGCCCCGCAGCCGCGCCCGACCGCCCGAAGGTGCTGGGTGTGGCGCTGCGACGGTGGCCGGGGCTGGACGTGACCGTCACCGCCCGCCACGTGGCCCGGGTCGCCGAGCGGTACGGCGTCGACGCGGTGCGCCTCTTCGTCCTGGAGGCGGGGACCGGGGGACCCGACGTGACCTTCACCGAACAGGTGCGCCGGCACCTGGCCGGCGCAGACGCGACGGTGCTGCCGTACGAGGGCGTGGACCTGCTCGACTTCGCCGCCGCGATGGCCGAGTGCACGGTCGCCGTCTCGATGAAGCTGCATTCGAGCGCGCTCTGGGCAGCCCTGGACGTGCCGATCCTGCCCATCTCGTACGCGCCGAAGACGGCGGCCTTCTTCGACCGTCCCTTCGACGGGCTGCGGATCTACGACCGGGTGCTGCCGCCCGCCGTCGACCCGGACGCGGTGCCACGGGCGGCCGAGGTGGTCGGACCGTGGTTGCGGCGGGCGTTCGCCGGGCAGGTGCCCGGCACCCGTGCGATGTTGAGCACCGGGGACAGGCTCAGGTTCCAGACCTCCGGCACGGCGGTCAACATCTACCGGCGTCTCGGTCGTACGGTCCGGAGCACGATCGGCGCCGGCTCGCGGTAGCCTGCGCCGATCGTCCCGGCCGGACCCGGGCGCTCAGTCGGCCAGGGCGGCGCGGACCCGCTCCACCACCGTCTTGACCTCCGCCTCGCCCAGTTCCGCGTGGGTGGGCAGGTTGATGCCCCGACGGCTGAGGTCGGTGGTCACCGGGCAGTCCGCCGCCGGATCGTGGTGTGCGGGCAACTCGGGGATCGGCACGAAGAAGGGTCGGGTCTCGACTCCGCGCCGGTCGAGCGCGCGGGCCAGCGCGTCCCGCGACGTGGCGTCGCCCTCGGCACCGACCAGGAACGCGGCCATCCACGCCCCCCGGCGTACCCCGGGCAGCACCGGTTGGCGGGTCAGCGCCGGCTCGTCGGCCAACTGCTCCTCGTAGCCGGTGATCACCCGGTCGCGCCGGGCGATGATCTCGTCGGCCCGGTCGAGCTGGGCGCAGAGCAACGCCGCGCTCAGGTTGGTCATCCGGTAGTTGTAGCCCAGCACCGGGAAGTAGTAGCGGCGGTGCGGGTCCATGCCCTGGTTGCGCAGCAGACGCATCCGGTCGGCCAGGGCGTCGTCGGAGGTGGTCACGCAGCCGCCCTCGCCCGAGGTGATCACCTTGTTGCCGAAGAACGAGAACGTGGTGACATCGGCCAGCGACCCGGTGGGATGCCCGTCGAGCGTGGCGCCGAACGACTCGGCCGCGTCGGCGACCAGGAGCAGCCCGTGCCGGTGGCAGAGATCGCGCAGGGCGGGGTAGTCGGCCGGGTGGCCGTACAGGTCGACGGCGATGACCGCCCGGGTACGCGGGCCGATCGCCGCGCGGACGGCGGCCGGGTCGACGCACCAGCTCTGTGGCAGCACGTCCACGCAGACCGCGCGGGCACCGCAGTACGCGACCGCGTTCGCCGTCGCCACGTAGGTCAGTGCCGGGACGATCACCTCGTCGCCCGGCCCGATGCCGGCGGCGGCGAGCGCGAGGTGCAGGGCCACCGTGCCGTTGCCGGTGGAGACGGCGGCGTCCACGCCGCAGCGGCGCGCGAAGCGTTCCTCGAACTCCCGCAGGTAGGGGCCGTGTGACGAGATCCAGCCGCTCCGGATCGCGTCGACGACGTAGCGCTCCTCCAACTCGGTGATGCTGGGCCGGGCGACCGGGAAGCGCTCCGGCGCGCTCACGACACCACCTCCGGATCGAGGGCGGTGGCGAACGCGGACCGGGGCACCGGGCCGGGCTGCCCGTCCGCCGCCCAGCGCAGCACGTCCAGGTAGTCGCGGCCGGTGGCCGCCCAGGTGCGGGTGGCGAGCCGACCGTCGGCCCGGCGGGACGCGGCGGCGTAGTGCGCGCGGTCGTCCGACAGCCGGCGGACCGCGTCGGCCAGCGAGGACGGGTCGGTGGCCCGGAACACCGCCGCCTGCGCCCCGGTGAACTCCAGTTGGGCCAGCAGCGGTTCGGCGTCGGCACAGGCCACCGGCAGCCCCCAACTGAACGCCTCCAGCATCGTCCCGCTGGCCGCCTCCCAGAGCGAGGGCACCACCACCGCGTCGGCGCGGGCGTAGAGCGCGTTGAGGTCGTCCAGGCTGACGAAGCCGGGGAAGGACACCCGGCCGCGCAGGTCCGGCTGGGCGGCCCGCGCGAGCAGCCGACTCGCCTCGGGCTCGACGAGCGGCCCCGGACAGACCAGGCGGTACTCCGGCAGCAGTGCCATCGCCTCCAGCAGCGTCGCGTGGTTCTTGTGCGTCGCGGTCGACGACGGATAGATGAGCAGGCCCGGTTCGGGTCGGGCGCTCGCGCGCTCCGGCGCGGGCTGGAAGGTGGGCGTCGGGATGAGCACGGTGCGCTGCGCCGCCTCCGGGAACAGGCGCAGCGCCTGCCGGTACGGGTGCGGCCAGGTCACCACGATGGCGCTGGCCCTCGCCACGTTCTCGCGGACCACGGCCGCGTACCCGGGGGAGTGGAAGTCGGCGTGCAGGTGCCGCAGGTCGTGCAGGACGACCACCGACCTGCCGGACCCGGTGGGCGCACAGTGGAACGGGTACAACGTCACGTCCGCGCCCGACGACGGCGGTTCGGAGCGCTGACGCAGCAGGTTGACCGTCCGCCGGACGGTCACCGAGTTGCGGACCCGGGTCGGGGTCCAGCGCCGCAGCAACTGTCCGGCCGGGTTGTCCGACCGCAGCGGCTGGGCCACCTCGGTCCAGTCGATCCGGTCGGTGGGCAGGTGCCCGCGCCACTGGTCCAGGGTGCCGCGCAGGACGGTGACCCGCAGGTCGCAGGAGTCGTCGGCGGCCATCCCGGCCAGCAGGCCGTACGCGAACGCCTCGACACCGGCCGCGTGGCCGGGCCGGATCGGGGTGGCCTCGACGGTGACCCTCATCGGTCCACCCGCACCAGACGTCCCATCCGTTCGTCCTCGAGCAGTTGACGGTCGGCGTCGACCATCACCCGCACCAGGTCCCCGAAGAGGGTCTTGGGTGCCCAGCCGAGGCGGCGGCGGGCCTTGCCGTAGTCGCCGATCAGGGCGTCGACCTCGGCGGGCCGGTAGTAGGCCGGGTCGATCTCGACGTACTGCTCCCAGTCCAGGCCCACCTGGTCGAAGGCCGCCTCGACGAACTGGCGGACGGTGTGTCCCTCGCCGGTGGCGACCACGTAGTCGTCCGGGCTGTCCTGTTGCAGGGCCAGCCACATCGCCTCGACGTACTCCGGGGCGTAGCCCCAGTCCCGTACCGCGTCGAGGTTGCCCAGGTAGAGCCGGTCCTGAAGGCCCGCCTCGATGCGGGCGACCGCTCGGGTGACCTTGCGGGTGACGAAGTTCTCGCCGCGCCGGGGGCTCTCGTGGTTGAACAGGATGCCGTTGACGCAGAACATGTCCCACGACTCGCGGTAGTTCACCGCCGACCAGTACGCGTAGACCTTGGCGCACGCGTACGGGCTGCGCGGGTGGAACGGTGTCTCCTCGCGCTGCGGGGGCGGCGTCGAGCCGAACATCTCCGAGGAGGACGCCTGGTAGTAGCGGCAGTCGATGCCGGCGGCGCGGACGGCCTCCAGCATGTGCAGGGCGCCGAGCGCGGTGACGTCGGCCGTGTAGCCGGGGATGTCGAAGGAGACCCGGACGTGGCTCTGCGCGCCGAGGTTGTAGATCTCGTCCGGCCGGACGTCGCGGATCAGCGAGGTCAGCGTGGCCGGGTCGGTGAGGTCACCGTAGTGCAGGAACAAGCGGGCGTCCGAGTTGCGCGGGTGCACGTCGATGCGGTCGAGCCGATCGGTGTTGAACGACGACGAGCGCCGTTTGATCCCGTGCACCGTGTATCCCTTGTCGAGCAGGAACTCGGTCAGGTAACTGCCGTCCTGCCCGGTGATACCGGATATGAGTGCCACTCGTGACATTAAGTCCCCTAGTGCTGTGTCGGCGGTGTGGTCGCCTGGCTTTTATAGCGTTTTTCGGGGTCTGGATTTCGTGTTTACGCATACTGTTCGGAAGGTGTCGCCTGCCGCCTTCGGCAGTCACCGCTAAAGCGTTCGATCGTTGGGCCAAGCAGTCCCGTGCGCCGGCGAGGAGCTGAAGATGGTCAACGACACCACCCCCGTGTCGCAATTCCGGGAAGAACTCTCGGAATACGACGAGAAACAATTCCGTGTTCTCGTCACGGCGGAGTACTTCGTTCCCGGATGGCGGGCCGGCGGCCCCGTACGCTCGATCTCGGACGTGCTCGCCAAGGCCAGCGACGACATCGAGACGACGATGTTGACCCGCGACCACGACCTCGGTTCGCCCGACCCCTATCCCGGTCTCTCCGGCCGGTGGGCGCGATTCGGCCGCACCAACATCTTCTACCTCGGAGTACGCCGTCCGGCGCACTGGCGACAGCTCTGGCGCGCGTTGCGCACGGTCCGGTTCGACCTGCTCTACGTGAACAGCGTCTGGTCGACCTTCTCCATCCTGCCCATCGTCGCGGCCCGGCTCGGCCTGCTGCGGGTGCGGCGCGTGCTGGTGGCCCCCCGGGGCGAGTTCGGGTCGGCCGCGCTGCGGCTGCACGGCCTGCGCAAGCGGATCTTCCTGGCCGGCTGGCGGTGGATGCTCGGGCAGCCGCGGGTGCTGTGGCACGCCACCACTCCGGCCGAGGCCGCCGACATCCGGCGGGTGCTGCCCCGGGCCCGGATCGGGGTGGTCGCCGTCGCCAGCGGCCCCGAACCGGAGCCGGAACCGGTCGCGCTGCCGCCGACCGCGCGGGCGCGGCTGGTCTTCATCGGACGGATCTCCCCGATGAAGAACCTCGACCTGGTGCTCCGCGCGCTCGCCCACGTGCCGGTGCCGGTCCGGCTGGACGTCTACGGTCCGGTGGAGGACCCGGGGTACTGGCGGCGCTGCCAGGAGCTGATCGCGGCCCTGCCCGAAACGGCCACCGTCTCCTATCGCGGGGAGCTGCATCCCGACCACGTCCGCGAGACCTTCTCCCGGTACGAGGCGTTCGTGCTGCCGACCCGGGGCGAAAACTTCGGCAACGCCATCGCGGAGAGCCTGTCGGCGTACTGCCCGGTGGTCTGCTCCGACCGCACCCCCTGGACCGCCGTGCTGCGTGACGGCGGCGGGCTGGTGCTGACCGAACTGACCCCGTCGGCCCTGGGTGCCCTGGTCACGCAGGTCGCCACCGCCGCGCCGGAGCAGCGGTACGCGGCCCGGGTGGCCGCCGGGGCGGCGTACCGGCGCTGGCGGGCGAGCCTGACCCGGGTCAGCGTGCTCGACCAGGCGCGGCACGTGATCCGTGACCCGGCGTACCGGGTGCCCCCGCAGGGGCGTACGTCCTGAGCCGGTGGCCCTGCCGCCCACCGCACCGTTCATCGGAAACCGCTGTGAGGAGATGCCCGTGACCCGGGTGATGACCGTTGTCGGGACCAGGCCGGAGATCATCCGGTTGGCCCGGGTGATCGACGCGCTGGACCGGACCGTGGAGCACACGTTGGTGCACACGGGACAGAACTGGGACCCGGCCCTTTCCGACATCTTCTTCACCGAGCTGGGTGTCCGCGCACCGGACCGGTTCCTGCGGGCGGACACCAGTTCGCTCGGCAGTCTGCTCGGTGCGGTCCTGGTCGGCACCGAGGCCGCGATCGCCGAGACGCGTCCGGACGCGCTGCTGGTGCTCGGTGACACCAACAGTGCGATCTCGGCGCTGATGGCCCGGCGGATGAAGGTGCCGGTCTACCACATGGAGGCCGGCAACCGCTGCTTCGACCTGAACGTGCCGGAGGAGACCAACCGGCGGATGGTCGACCACGTCGCCGACTTCAACCTGGTCTACTCCGAGCACGCCCGGCGCAACCTGCTCGCCGAGGGTCTGCACCCCCGGCGCATCCTGCACACCGGTTCGCCCATGCGCGAGGTGCTCGATCACTACCGGCCGCAGATCGACGCCTCCACCGTGCTCGCACGGCTCGACCTGGAGCCCGGCGGCTACGTCGTGGTCAGCGCCCACCGGGAGGAGAACGTCGACCACCCGGACCGGCTCCGACGACTGCTGGACTGCCTCTGCGCCGTCCGCGACGAGTGGGGCCTGCCGTTGCTGGTCTCCACCCATCCACGCACCCGCAAGCGGCTGGAGTCCCTCGCCGTGGACGGTACGCGGCTGGAGTCGATCGCCTTCCACGAGCCGTTCGGCTTCTTCGACTACGTCACCCTGCAACGGCACGCCCGGTGCACGCTCTCGGACAGCGGCACGGTCAGCGAGGAGTCGGCGATCCTCGGCTTCCCGGCGGTGACCCTGCGCGAGTCCATCGAGCGTCCGGAGGCGCTGGACACCGGGGCGATCGTGATGACCGGTCTGGACCCGGCCGGGGTGGTGGAGGCGGTCCGCGTCGTGGTGGCGCAGGCCGCCGCCGGTGCCGCCGGGTGTCCGCTGGACTACCAGGTCCCGGACACCTCACGCCGGGTGGTCGACTTCCTCCTGTCGACCGTGCGCCGCCATCACGACTGGGCGGGCATCCGGCACTGAGGACGGCGTCGGCCGGGCCGGTACGCCGGTGACCACGACACCGGCCGGGACGTCGCGGGTCACGCAGGCCCCGGCTCCGACGACGGCGTCCCGGCCGACCGTCAGCCGGGGCAGGACGGCGGCGGTGGTGCCGACCATCACGCCCTCGGCGAGGCGACAGTGGCCGGAGACGGCGGCCAGCGGGTTGACCGAGACGTAGTCGCCCAGCACCGCGTCGTGCCCCACCGTGCAGTTCTGGTTGAGATGGACGTGTCGGCCGAGGACGACGTTGGTCGTCACGCGCGCGCCGCCGGCCGCGAACAGTCCCTCGCCGACCACGCAGTCCGTGCCGATCTCGGCATCCGGGTGGATCACCGTGGCGGCGGTCAGCCCGTGGTGGGCGATGGCCTCGGCGGTCTCCCGGCGCAGCCGTGGTCGGCCGACGCCGAGCGCCACCCGTGTCCGGGTCGGCAGTTCGCCCAACCGGCGGGTCGGGCCGAGGAAGGGCACCCCGAGACGGTGCACCAGGGCCACGTCGGGCTCGGTGGGGTAGTCGTCGACGAATCCGAGCACCCGCCATCGCGGCGAGTCGGACACCGGCGTGTTGAGTAGACAAATTACCCGATATACCTCACGGCCCATCCCGCCGACTCCTACGATCACTACGTCGGTCGTCACCCGTGGCTCCCTCGCCCGCGGAGAACGCCGGTCGCTCTCCGCCATCTGAACCGTCCCGGCGCGTCGATGGTGACGGCCGTGCCGGCATCCGGCCCCAGGGTCCACTTCGGACCGGACGGCGCGGCTGCGGCCTGCGGTGACGGCATCCGCTCTCTGAAGGTGAGCCACACAGTGACCAAGCTGGTGAGGACCCGCCCGCCCGACGTCGCCGGCATGCCCCGGTCGGCGTCGCGGTGCGCCGTCGAGGCGGCGGGCTACCGGGTCGTCGCGACCGCCGGTGTGTTCGAGCCCGGTTTCCGGGGCGGCGGGCCGATCCGCTCCCTGCGGTACATCCTGGACACCCTGCCGGAGGGGATCGACGTCACCCTGGTCACCCGGGACCGCGACCTGCGCTCACCGGTGTCCTACCCGGGGCTGTCCGGGCGGCTGCTGCACCGCGACGCCCGCGCCGCCGTGTTCTACCTCGACCCGTTCGCCCTCCGGCACTGGGCCCGGCTGCTGCGGCACGTCCGCTCCCGGCCGGTCGACCTGCTCTATCTCAACAGCCTCTGGTCGGCGTTCTCGGTGGTGTCGATCCTCGCGGTCGCCTCGGGCGTGCTGCGCGCCGGGGCGATCCTGCTCGCGCCGCGCGGTGAACTGGCGCCGGCCGCCCTCGACATCAGGTCGCGCAAGAAGCGACTCTTCCTGTCGGTGTGGGCGCCGCTGCTGCGTCGGCTCGACGTGCGCTGGCAGGCGTGCAGCCGGCGGGAGGAGGAGCAGATCCGGGCGGCCGTGCCGTGGGCCCAGGTGATGGTCAACGGCAACGAGTGCGCCGTGCCGGAGGATCCCGCCCCACCCGCCGAGCCGCGCGAGGGGCCGCTGCGACTGGTCTTCGTCGGCCGGATCTCGCCGATGAAGAACCTGGTCACCGCGCTGGAGGCGGTGGCCGGTACGACCCGGCCGATCGAGTTCGACATCTTCGGGCCGGTGGAGGACGAAGAGTACTGGGCACGGTGTCGCGGGATCGTCGAGTCGATGCCCGGACACGTCCGGGTCGCCTACCGGGGCGAACTCCCGGCGGCGCAGGTGCTGGACACCTTCGGCCGGTACGACGCGTTCCTCTTCCCGACGCTGGGCGAGAACTACGGTCACGTGATCGTCGAGAGTCTGGCCGCCGGCTGCCCGGTGATCTGCTCCGACGAGACGCCGTTCAGCGCGCTGATCGCCGAGGCCGGGGGAGCGGTGGTACGCCCCGCGACACCGGCCGCGTTCAGCGCCGTGCTCGATCGGCTCGCCGCCCGGCCGGTGGCCGCTCGTGCCGAGGCGAAACGGCTCGCCGCGCGGCAGTACCGGCTCTGGCGGCGGCAGAACCGGGAACTCCACGTGCTGGAGCACGCCCGTCGGTTCTGCCGCTGATTGTCGAGTCGCCGGGTCCGTCACCCGTACCCGGTCCGGCTCGTTAAGAGGGTGTCCGGCGGTGCGGGCGCGCCCGCCCGTCGCCGCGTACTTCGTCAGGTGAGGACGTCAGGTGTCTCGTCGCGTTCGTACGCTGGTCCAGCGGGTGCGGGACCATCTCGCCGCCACCCGTGACCCGGAGGCGTTCGCCCGTTCCCTCGGGGTGAACCTGACCGGCCGGGTCCGGTTCTATGGGATCAGCCGGGCGATGTTCGGCTCGGAGCCCTGGCTGATCACCATCGGCGACAACGTCTTCATCACCTCCGAGGTGCAGTTCGTCACGCACGACGGCGGCACGCTGATCCTCCGCAAGGAGCACCCGGACCTCGACTGGACCGCGCCGATCGTGATCGGCGACGACGTCTACATCGGGATGCGGTCGATGATCCTCGCGGGGGTCACCATCGGCAACCGGTGCGTGATCGGGGCGGGCTCGATCGTCACCCGGGACATCCCGGACAACACCGTGGCCGCCGGGGTGCCGGCGCGACCGCTGCGGACGACCGACGAGTACCTCGCGCGGTTGCAGGCCAAGTCGTTGGGGATCGGCCACCTGCCGGTGCCCGCCAAACACGAGGCGATGAAGCGGATCTACGGGGTGACCACGGTCTGACGGCCGTCAGGCCCGCCGGTAGGCCACGCGGGGTGGCGGGAACTGGTGTACGCCGCCGACCGTGATCGCGCCCAGGCCGCCGGTCACGCCGGACACCTGGTAGCCGTACCGGTCGCCGGACATCGCTGTCCGGTCGGTGCCGATGTTGAGCGCCGTCTCGCCCGCCGCCTCGGCCAGCAGCGTCGGCGCGGTGCTGCCGGTGCCCTGCCAGACGAGTGCGTACCAGTGCCAGCCGCCGGGCAGCATGACCGGCGTGCTCAGCACCGACTCCTTGATCCCGGCGGTGGTCACCGCCAGTGTGCCGAAGTCGGCGATCGGGCCGAGGAGCGCGGGCCGCCCGGTCGTCGGGTCGTGGGCGTACACGCCGTGGCGCAACACGCCGGTGCCGGCTGTGGTCACCTCGACGCAGGCCCGGTCGACCGGCGTCGGCTCGGCCAGGTACACCGGGTGCAGCAGGAGCCGCTGGAACGCGCCGGTGTACGTGCAGGTCCGGGTCGGACCGGCCAGCGGCAGGAAGTAGCTGCCGACGCCGAGCGTCACGCCGGGCACCTGCGGTGGTGCCGGCGGTGCGGGCTGGGCGCGCCACATGCCGTAACCGGGCGAGACCGGTACCGAGTACGGGATGCCGTCGACGGCGACCCGGTCCGGCACGGCGAGGTTGGTCGGACCGTCCGCGACCAGTCGCCGGTGGAACAGTTCGGGCGCCGCCATCCGGGTCTGGGCGGCCGGGTCGACCCGCTCGATCACCACCACGTCGTGGGTGCCGGTGGAGACGACGATCTCGGTGGCGGTCGAGGGCGGTGCCAGGTAGCGACGGTACGCCGTGCCGGTCACCGAGTCGTTCGGCTCCAACGTCCGTCCCCACACCAGTTGCGGGTAGTTCTTCTTGAGACTGGAGCTGACGAACCAGCACTTCGCCGTGGTGTGCCGGGCCCGCGTCGCCGGCTGCCCGTCGTCGAAGGGCAGCAGTCCGACGGCGATGCCCCACTTCTGCACCCCACCGGAGTCCACCACCCACTGGGTCATGCTGGCGGCCGGCGTCAGCGGATCCCGCAGCGTGGCCGGGGTGATGTCGGTGAGGACGGTCAGGGTGTCGAGCTTCGCCCAGGTCGACCAGTTGAGTGAGCCGGCGACCCCCACGTTCGCCATGAACTGCCGGCGGCTGCCGCCGGTCGGCACGGTCAGCGCGGAGCACTGGGTGACCCCGGCGTTCAGGGCGAAGCGGCTCAGCGCGGTGACCGTCTGCGAGATCAGCAGCCCGTCCGTGCTCCAGCGGTACAGGTTGTCGATCCGGCACAGCGACGGGATCCGCGACATGATCGTGGCGATCGGCGTGCCGATGTTCGCCTGGGCGGTGTCGATCATCCCCTGGTAGGAGGGGATCAGGTACGACTCCCGGATCCGCAGTTCCTGGCCGGTACGCCGACCGTCCGGCAGCGCCCGACCGTCGAGTTCGACACTGACCACGTGGGTGTGGGTGGCCGGACGGATCTGCACGTCCGGCGTGAGTCCGGTGATCGGCACGGTGGTGCGGTTCGTGGCGCCGGACAGGTGGGTCAGGGGTGCCGCCGGCCGGACCCGCGCGCCCTGGGCGATGCCGTCCACGATCACGTACGGGTTGCCGAAGAGCAGGCTGTTGGCGTTGGTGATGGCGAGCAGGGTGAACACCCGGGTGCCGTCGGTCCACCGGGAACCCACGTCGGCGGTGGTCTTGCCGTGGTTGGTCACGGCGATCTGGTTGCCCACGTTGTACCCGTGGTTGCCGCCCACGTACGACCAGCCGGTGTTGATCGGGCAGTTGTCGTCGGAGGTGTCGTGGATCGGGGTGCCCACGGCCGACGGGGAGGGCCACACCTGCGCGTCGGTCGCCGTCGACGGGACGAGCGTGACCTGCGGCAGGCTGGAGTGCCACATGCCGACCATGCCCAGGGGATAGGCGATGTTCGCCGGCATCAGCACGTCCCGAGTGGCGTCGAATCGCGACCGGACGGTCATCAGAGCGTTGGAACGGTAGACGATCAGTTCTCCCATGGCCGGCACCTCCGCCGTGATGCGTACCGATGATGTCACTGTGCGCCACGTATCCCCTGGTCGGCGGCGCACGGTCGGCTCCCGGACAGCAGTACGGAATTCCGCGAACGCGGGACGCTGACCCAGATGAGTGGATATACATAGCTTCGACATTCATTCGGGGGTTTTGTCCATGCGCATTCTGGTCACCGGCGGGGCCGGTTTCATCGGATCCAATCTGGCCCGCGCCGCGTTGGCGGATCCCGCCGTCAAAGAGGTGACCGTCCTCGACGACCTCTCCGTCGGGCTCCCCGGCAACCTGGACGGACTCGGCGTCGACCTGGTCGAGGGCTCCATCCTGGACCCGGTCGCCCTGGACACGGCGATGGCGGGCCGGGACGCGGTGGTCCACCTGGCCGCCCTGCCGAGCGTGCCCCGCTCCCTGCGGGACCCGGTGGCCTCCCACCACGCGAACGCGACCGGCACGCTGATGGTGCTGGAGGCGGCCCGCCGACACCACGTCGGACACGTCGTCGTCGCCTCCTCGTCGTCGGTGTACGGCACGAATCCCGCGCTGCCCAAGGCGGAGCTGACCTGGACCCGCCCGATGAGCCCCTACGCGGCGAGCAAGCTCTCCGCCGAGGCGTACGCGTTGGCGTACCAGGCGTCGTACGGCCTGTCCACGCTGGCCTTCCGGTTCTTCAACGTGTTCGGGCCCGGGCAGCGGCACGACCACGCGTACGCGGCGGTGATCCCGCGCTTCGTGTACGCCGCCCTGCACGGCGAGCCGGTCGTGGTGCACGGCGACGGCACCCAGTCCCGCGACTTCACCTACGTCGGCACGGTCTGCCAGGTCATCCTGGACGCGCTGCGCCGTCGGGTGCAGCACCCGCATCCGGTCAACCTCGCCTTCGGGGCGCGAGCCACCCTGCTGGAGGTCGTCGACGAGCTGGAGGGCCTGCTCGGGCGGCCGATCGCCCGCGAGTACGCCGCACCGCGCGCCGGCGACGTGCCGCACTCCCTGGCCGACGACGCCCGCCTGCGGGACCTGTTCCCCGACGTGATCCCGGTCGACCGACTCGACGGCCTGCGCGCCACCGTCGAGTGGATGTCCGGGCGGCGCGACGTCGCTTCCGCCGGGACCCGGTGAACCGGGCGGCGAGCCGGACCGGACCGGGGCGGTCGACCGCCCCGAGCGTCCCGGTCGACCCCGCCACGACGCCACCCGCCGTCGAGGCACCGCCCGCCGTCGAGACTCTGGCGGCGGCGGGTGACCGGGACCGCCGCGTCACGGTCGGCATCGCCACCGCGATGGCGGCGAAGGGGATCGGCCTGGCCGCGCCGCTCGTCGTCACCCCGGCCTGCTTCGGCTACCTCGGCGACCAGCGGTACGGCCTCTGGATGGCGGTCACCGCGCTGACCGGCATGGCCTGGTTCGCCGACCTGGGGCTGGGCAACGGTCTGCTGACCCGGCTGAGCCACCACGTCCACGACGTCCGGGCGCAGGCGCGGGAGATCTCCAGTGCCTTCGCCACCCTCGGCGCGGTAGCCGTGGTGCTGGTCGTCGCGCTGGTGGTGGTCGTACCCACGGTGGGATGGGCCGGGCTCTTCGGCGTGACCGACGCCCGGGTCGCCGCGGACGCCACCACGATGGTGCTGCTCTGCTTCGGGGCCTTCGCCGTCAACATCCCGTTCTCGCTGATCCAGCGGATCCAGTACGCCCGGGGCCAGGTGGTGCAGAGCAACGTCTGGCAGTCGGCCGGTGCGCTGGTGGCGATGGGCGCGGTGCTCGGCGCCATCGCCGCCGGATGGAGTCCGCTGGTGGTGATCGGCTGCGCGGTGCTGGCCGTCCCGCTGACCAACCTGCTCAACACGGTGGCCTACTTCTGGTTCCAGGAGCCCGCGCTGCGGCCCGGTCCGGCCCTGGTGGACCGGGCCACCGCCGTCGGCCTGCTCCGGCTCGGCCTCCAGTTCTTCGCGCTCACCACGATGTCGTCGATCGCGCTCAATATGGACAGCCCGCTCGTCGCGTACCTGCTCGGGCCCGTGGTGGCGGCCCACTACGCGGTGGTCGGGAAGCTCTTCGGCGTACTGTCGATCTTCGTCGGGCTGGTCGGTATGACGATCTGGCCGGTCAACGGCACCGCCCTGGCCCGGGGCGAGGTCGCCTGGGTACGCCGCAACACCCGGCGCATGGTGCTCCTCTACGGCGTCGTCGTCGGTGTCGTCGGCGGTGCGCTGGTCGGCGTCGGCCCCCGGCTGGTCGAGCTGTGGGTGAGCGACATCGACCGCGCCTCGGTGTCGGTCGCGCTCCTGGCCGGGCTGGCCGCCTGGTCCTTCCTGGTCGCCGTCACCTCCCCGTTGATCATGGTGCAGAACAGCGTCGGCCTGCTCCGGCCGCAGTTCGTCGGCTGGGCGACGTTCCTGGTGCTGGCGGCCGGGCTCAAGGTCTGGGGACTGCGGCAGTTCGGGCTCGTCGGCCTGCCGGTCGCAGCCTGCCTCGCGTACGTGCTGACCATGTGGCCGGCGGTGTTCGTGGGCTACCGGCGGGCGCTCGCCGGAGACCGGCCCCGTCGACCGGCCCGACGAGCGAAGGAGCCCGCAGGTGTCCAGCTTCCCGGATGACCCGACGACGCCGGGTACGCGCCGACCCGACCGTCCGTGCCGGGTGCTGCGGATCGTCGGTGAACTGAACTTCGGCGGCACGGAGATGCGCACCGCCGAGCTGCTGCCCCGGCTGGCCGCCGCCGGTGTCGAGGTGCACCTGGTGACGCTCAGCGACCGGATCGGCCCCGGTCCGCTGGCCGAGACGGTCACCCGGCACGGCGGCACGGTCACCCCGGTCGCACTGGACGCGCACTTCGTCCCGCGCCTGGTCGGGCTGCTGCGGCGGTGGCGTCCGGACGTGGTGCACGTCGACTGCGCCAACTTCTCCGGCGTACCGCTGGCACTGGCCCGGCTCTGCGGCGTACCCGTCCGGGTGGCGCACTTCCGGGGCGACGACAACGTCCGCCGCAGCCTGCGGCGGCGCGTCTACCGGCGGCTCTGCGGTCGCCTGCTGCGGCACAGCGCCACCGACATCCTCGGCGTCTCGCCCAGTTCGCTCACCTTCGGCTACGACCTGCGGTGGCAGCACGACCGGCGTTGCCGGGTGGTGCTCAACGGCCTCGACCTCGACCGGCTGCGGGCACCCGGCCGCGACGACCTGCGGACGCTGGTCGGTGCCGAACCGGGCGCCCTCGTCTGCGTCAGCGTCGGGCGTGCCTCGCCGGAGAAGCGGCGCTGGCTGCTGCCGCCGATCCTGGCCGAGCTGCGGTCGCTGGGCGTGCCGGCGCACGCCGTCCTGGTCGGTCCCGGCGACGGCGCGGACGACGACGCACGGGTCCGCGCCGAGGCGCACGCCGCCGGCCTCGCCGACCGGGTGCACCTGCTCGGTGCCCGGGACGACGTGGGTCACCTGCTGCGTCAGGCCGACGTGGTGGTGCACCCCTCCTGCCTGGAAGGGCTGCCCGGGGGAGTGCTGGAACCCGTCGCGCTGGGCGTCGGCACCGTCGCGGCCGACCTGCCCGGGGTGCGGTTCATCGAGGCGCACCTGCCCGGCGTGACGGTCGTCGACACCGACGCGCCGCCGAGAGTCTGGGCCGAGGCGGTGCGGACCGCCGCCGCGTACACCGCGACGACGACACCGCAGACGGCCGCCGCGCGCTTCACCGACAGCGTCTTCGCCATCGACGCCGCACTCGCCGCCCACCTCGCCATCTATCGACCTCAGGAACACCCGACAGCGCAGCGGAGCCGGCAGACCGCCGGCTCGGAACGGTGATCGAGATGAACGACAGGATCCTGGTACGCGGCCCGGAGCAACGCCACCCGGCGACCACCCGGGTACGCCCGGTCCGGCCACTGCTCGTCGGCGCGTACGCCTTCCCGTACGGCGACGCCACCTCCAACCGCCTGCGGCAGCTCGCCCGCAGCGCCGCGCCGGAGGGGGAGCGGACCCTGGTGGTGAACGACTGGCCCTGCGAGGTCCCCTTCCCCGGCCCCTTCGGCGACGTCGCCGGCATCGACCTGATCACGCTGCGCGTCCGGGGCGGCAACCGGCTCACCCGGATGGCGGCCCGCCTCGCCCGACCGGTACGCGTGCTGCGTGCCCTGCGTCGCGAGGGTGTCGACCGCGACGACGTCGGCGTGGTGCTGCTGCCGATGGCGATGATGACGCTCGGCAACTGGGCGGTGCTGCGGCTCGTGCTGCGCGCACCGGTGGTGGTGGACGCCAGCGAACGCCACGACCGGCACCAGTTCGCGCACGGCTGGCTCACCCCGTACTTCGTGCGGCACCGCTGGTCCACCTTCCTGACCACCCGGCTGGTGCGCCGGGCCACGGCGGTGACCGGTGCACTCGCCGACCACCTCGGCGCGTACGGCCTCGACGTGCTCGTGGTGCCGCCGCAGGTGGACTGTGCCGAGTTCGCGCCACCCCGGACACCGTCGCTGGCCGACGGGCTACGGCTGCTCTACGCCGGCACCCCGGGTCGCAAGGACATGCTCGACGTGATCGTGCGCGGCATCAGCCGGCTCGCCCCGGCGGACCAGCGGCGGGTGAGTCTGACCATCGCGGGCATCACCCGCGAGCAGGCCGCCACCGGGTCGGACCTGGACCCGGCGCTGCTGGACCGGGTCGCCGCCGAGGTGACCTTCCTCGGCCGGGTGCCCCGCGACACCGTGTTGACGCTGCTCGGCGGCGCGCACTTCTCGATGCTGGTCCGGCCCACCGGCGGGTACGCCGCGCACGGCTTCCCGTCGAAGGTGCCGGAGAGCCTCGCCGCCGGGTGCCCGGTGCTGCTCAACCACACCAGCGACCTGGCCGCGTACGTGCGGGACGGCGTCGAGGGTCTGGTGCTCGACGGGAACGGTCCGGACGACGTGCGTCGCGGGATCGAGCGGGCGCTTCGCCTGCGGGACGAGGACTGGACGGCGATGAGCCGGGCCGCGCTGTCCCGGGCCCGTGAGTCGTTCGACCACCGGGCCTGGCAGTCCCGGGTCACCGCGTTCCTGACCGCCGAGGGCCGCCGCTGATCAGCCGGGAAGCCCGGCCGGTGCCCGCCGGCCGGGCCGGGTGCGTACGCCCTCGGTGACACCGGCCTTCTCGTCCGGGTCGGCGGTGGGCCGGTGCAGCAGGGCGGCGACCGCGAGCCAGAACACGTACGGGTACGGCTGCCCGGTGCCGAAGATGGCCGACTCGGTCAACTGCACCATCACCCCGCTGACCACGAGCCAGACCAGGCCCGAGTTGGCCCCGCGCACCGGTGCGCGCAGCGCGCCGCGCCCGGCGGCCAGCAGCAGCGCCACCAGCGGGACGACGGCGGTGAGTCCCAGCTCCAGCAGCAGTTGCAGGTAGCTGTTGTGCACCACGCTGACGCCCGCCCCGAAGAACTCGTCGTAACTGGCGAGTTCGAACAGGTGGTTGCGGGACGCGTACCCGAAGCCCAGCGTGGGCCGGTTCTGCCACCACAGGTCGACGGTGGCCTGCCACATCTCGGTGCGGCCGTTGGACAGGTCGGCGCCCTCGGGATCGGTGAAGCGCAGCACGATCCGCTGCATCCACGGCGCCGAGAAGATCACCGGCAGCAGGTTGAACAGGTGCGCCACCAGCAGTGTCGCGGCCAGCGCCGTGACGGTGCGGACCACCGGCCCGAGCCCGTGCCGCAGCAGGACCCAGGCGGCGCCGACGAGCACGGCGACGATCGCGGTCCGCGACTGCGACAGCAGCAGGCAGACGCCGGCCGGCAGGACGCCGAGCAGCAGGACGGGTCGGCGGTACTCCTGGTACACCGCCCAGCCCAGCGGGATGGCCAGGGCGCACACGATCCCGAGCATGTTCGGGTTGTTGTAGATGCCCTGGAACCGCTGGCTGCTGGACAGCGCGGCGGTCAGCACGCCGCCGCTGACCCCGTACCCGAGGCTGACCAGGGCGGAGACGCTGAGGACCAGGTAGACCGTCCGCAGGTCGGCCAGCATCACCCCGCGCGCGGACCACCGCCTGCGCACCAGTACGTGCACCAGGGCGGCCAGCAGCACCAGGGCCACACCACGCTGGAAGGTCTCCATCGGGACCACCGACCAGACGGTGCTGAGCGTGGCGAGCCCGGCGACCGACCAGAGCGCGACGACGAGGACGCCGGTCCACGGCGCGAGCCGGACCGGGGCCCGGACCGGCCGGCACAGCCCCCACACCACCAGGGCGGCGACCGCGGCGTAGCGCGGATAGAAGCTCAGCTCGACCAGGGCCGGGAGGTCCGACGAGGCGCAGACCAGCAGCGCCGTGGTCAGACCCAGCAACCACCGCCAGCCGTCCACCCGACGGACCAGGGCGACCAGCAGGAGAAGCAGGGTCAGTCCGATCGCGACCAGCGGGGCGTCGACCGCGACGAGGGTCGTGACCACGACGAGTGCCGCCGCCCCCGCGACGACGCCCCACTGGGCCAGACGGTTCAACACGTGGTGTCCTTCGGTTCGCGGCCGGCCCGCGCACCACGCGGCCGGCGGGTCGTCCTCGTCCGCCGTCAGACCCGGATGCCGGGCCGGTCCGTCGACGCCTCGGTCCAGCGGGTGCGGGCCGCGTGCATGGCCCGGACCATCTCCGGCCAGTCCGGCGGCCGGTAGCCGGTGGCTCCGGCGAGCGCGTCGGCCCGCATCGAGCGGTCGCAGACGAACCCGTCGTCCGGCACCAGCTCACCCGGCCATCCGTACACGTCGGCGACCAACCGCAGCAGGTCGTGCTTGGTGATCGGGTCGGCCGCGACGTGGTAGAGCCCGGTCAGATCCTCGCGGGGCAGCACCACGGTGCGCAGCAGCCGGGCGAACTCGACGGTCGTCACGCCGGTGTAGACGGCCCGGGTGAAACCGCGTACCTGGCCCCGTTGGGCGAGGAACCAGTCCACCAGGGAACGGTGGGTGGCCAGCTCGTGCCCGACGATCGAGGTGCGCAGGGTGAGCGCGGACGGCCCGGTCGCCTCGCCGAGCAGCTTGGACCGCCCGTACAGGTCGGGCGGATCCGGCAGGTCGTCCTCGGCGTAGCCACCCCGTCGACCGGAGAAGACACAGTCGGTGCTGACGTGCACCAGCCGGGCGCCGAGGTCGGCGCAGGCGTCGGCGAGCAGGTGCGGCAGGAGCGCGTTGAGCGTGACGGTCGGCACCGCCTCCTGCACGTCGGGCCGCTGCTTGATGACGCCGACGCAGTTGATCACCACGTCCGGCCGCAGCAGGTCGAGGAAGCGGCGGACCTCGGCGAACCCGGTGGCGTCGACACCCGTGGTGATCCGGTCGCGCAGGTGCGCCGGGAACCACCCCGCGTCGTCGTCGACGCGCCGGGCCAGGCCGTGCACGTCCAGGTCGGGGTCCTCGCTCAGCTCGCGCAGGAGAGCGTGGCCGAGCATGCCGGTCACCCCGACCACGAGTACCCGCCGGGTGGCCGGGCGCGACGCGGCGTCGGCCTGGTCG
>NZ_SISL01000580.1:0-3275 GCF_004307965.1 Verrucosispora sp. SN26_14.1
GAGCGTCGGCTCGCCGCGCGCGGCTTCGCCGTCGACGCCCTCGGGGTGCTGGTCGCCGGGCTCACCGCCGGTGCCGTGGTGGTCGTGGCGCTGCGGACCGACGTGTCCGGCGCGTGGATCGGGGTGTTGGCGGTCGGCACGCTGGCCGCCGTGGAGATCGCCCTCGCGCTGGTCGGTGCCGCCCGGCAGTGGACCGGTCTGCGCTCCGGACTGGCCCGGGTCGCCCCGCTGCTGACGCCGGCCGCCGAGAGCCGCGACACACCGGCCGCCGCCGGGGAGCCGACCGGTGGGCGGGACAACCCGTCGACGGAGCGGCGCGACGTCCCCCGGGTACGGTTCGAGGAGGTCACGGTCCGTTACCGGGCCGGGGTGCCCGCCGCGCTCGACCGGTTCGACCTCGACCTGCCACCCGGCCGCCGGATCGCGGTGGTGGGCCCGAGCGGGGCCGGCAAGAGCACCCTCGCCGCCGTGCTGACCGGTGCGGTACGCCCGGACAGCGGTCGGGTGGGTCTGGACGGCCACGACGTGTCGACGTACCCGCCGGAGGACCTGCCGAGGGCGGTCGGCGGGCTGCTCGCCGAGGCGTACGTCTTCCACGCCACCGTCCGGGACAACCTGCTCCTCGGCCGCCCCGACGCCGACGAGGCAGCACTGGTCGCCGCCACCGAGGCCGCCGGCCTGGCGGACTGGGTACGGGCGCAACCGGAGGGCTGGGACACCGTGGTCGGCGAGGAGGGCGGGCAGCTCTCCGGTGGTCAACGGCAGCGGTTGGCGCTGGCCCGCGCGTTGCTCGCCGCGCCCGGCGTACTGGTGCTGGACGAACCGACGGAGGGTCTCGACCCGGTCTCCGCCGACGAGGTGCTCGCCTCCACCCTGGCCGCCACGCCGGCCGGGCATTCGGTGCTTCTGATCACGCATCGACTCACCGGTCTCGATGGGCTCGACGAGGTGCTGGTGCTCGACGCCGGGCGGGTGGTCCAGCGGGGACCGCACGCGGACCTGGTCGACGCCGAGGGCTGGTACCGCGACCAGTGGGTGGTGCAGCAGGCCGCCGAGCACGGTTACCTCGCGCTCTCCGGCCCGCACCGGCCCTGACCTGTGCGGCGCGTCACCGATGCCGGGCCGACCGGCACCGGCCGGCGACGGCGCGGCGTACGGGTTGTCGGGACCGCCATCGGGGTGCGGGCACCGATTACCCAGAGCAGCCCATTAGGGTATGTGCCCAGAGTCACTCATCGACATCGAGTCGGTGAGTGGGCAGCCCGACGCACACGGAGGTCACCGTGGCCCGCCAGTCGCCCCAACGGCCGGACGCCGACGAGCCCGAGCTCGATGACACCACCGGCCCCGCCAAGCCGGACGCCACCGAGCCGGAGGCCGTCGCCGAGCCGGACCCCGCCGAGCGGGAGGCCGACGACGAGTCGTCGGACGTCGAGGAGGCGGACAGCGCGGCGGCCCAGGCGTCCCGCGCCCTCTGGGACGAGCTGCGGATCGACCCGATCGAGGTCGCTCTGCCCGCCGGCACCGGCTTCACCCTGCGGGCCTACCGGCCGGCCCGTGAGTTGACCCCGACCGACGTCGCGGAACGCGACGCCGACGACCCGTTCCTGGCCCGTCGGCAGGTCGTCGAGACCGACGACGAGGACGACGACGTCGTGATCCTCGACGAGGACGTCGCCCGGGAGTTCGCCGAGAGCGACGAGGACGAGAAGCAGGACAAGGACGAGGAGTCGGGCAAGTCCGCCTCGGGCAAGTCCACCTCGAAGAAGGACTCCGACGCCGACGAGGACGCCGACGAGAAGGCGGACGACGACGGCGACGAGGAAGTCCCCGTCTTCCTGAGTCACCGGGGACGGCTGCTGCTGTTCAAGACCCCGGAATCCCTGGTCAGCTTCGTCCGTTCCGGTGCGCCCAACGATATGTCCCAGCTGGACAGCTGGAATGAATTGTCCGAACGGGTGGAACCGGCGGACATCGCCCCGCTTGAGGAGGACGTCTACGAGCTCGATCTGGTAGTGGAGAACCTGCGGGGTGGCCACGACAGCTGGGCTCCGACGCTGCTCATCGAGGCGGGCGAGGTCGCTCGCGACCTGTCGTACGCGCTGCGCCTGCCCGCCGTGCTCGACATGCTGTCCAGCGGCTCCAGCCTCGACGATCTGGACGACGCGCTACGCGCGTCTGTCAAGGGCGGCATCGGCGGATTCCTCGGTCGACGTAAGCTGAAGAAAATTGGGGCACAAACCGCAAGTCTGGGTTGGCGGACCATTGTCGGAAAGATCTCTGCGGTCGTGGACTGGCGCGACTGACGCGCACCAGGGAGCATCAGTCTCTGGCAGAGAAGACCCTGTGTTCCGGGAGGAGGACGACGCCGTGGCGCTCGTGCGCGTGTACTGCGGTCTGGCCTCGGCGGATCCGGCTGGCCGACCGGTCTCGGCCGGTTCGACGCTGACGTCCGCTGTGGTCGACGACGCAGGCCGTCTGCTGCATGTCTGCGAGGTGAGCGACGACCCGGCGGGTTACGCCCGGCTGGTCACGCTGCTCGTGGAGCGCTCAGGCGGGCCGAGCGGTGCGGCGATTGCCGCCGACAGTGACGACCACACCGTCACCTCGCTACTCAGCGCCGCCGGTCGTCCGCTGGCGATCGCCGACGACGACTCGGTCGACGACTTCGCCGAGCGGTTCGCCGACGACGACTCCTTGGAGGAGATGCAGGCCCCGCCGGCCGTCCGACGGGCTGTCGGACTGGCTCGCGCCCTCCAGGCCGGCGCCCTCTCCGCGGTGACCCTGCCGGCACCCCGGGACCTCGCCGGTTACAAGCAGGTGCTCGCGGCGCACGCCGCCCTGGCCGCCGGCCGGCACTCCGCCGCAGCCGCGCTGCGCGAGGTGCTGCGCGAGCTCTACCCGGCCGCGTTGCGGGCCTACCCGGATCCGGCCGAGTCGATCCCGCTGGCGGTGCTGGACGCGCTGCCCGAGCCGGGCATGCTCACCGACGCCGCAGGACGCGGTCGTGACGCGGCGGTCACCGCCGACGCCGTCACCGCCCAGCTCGCGGCCGAGGGCGCGGGCGAGGCGGACGCGATCGACGAGGCGGTCACCGCGCTTCGGGTGGCGATCTCCGAAACGCCGCGCCGGTCCACGGTCAACCGGGCCCTCACCTCCGCCGCCGCCGAGACGATCCGACAGGCGGTCGCCTCGGTCCGGGCCTGCGACGCCGGTTGCGAGGCGCTGGTCGGCGCCCTGCACGCCCGCACCGCTCCCCCCGCACCGGCCGTCGG
>NZ_SISL01000581.1:0-3273 GCF_004307965.1 Verrucosispora sp. SN26_14.1
GTGGCGGCGGGCGTGCGGCGCATCGATCGGCGGCGGGCGGAGCGGGATCGGTTGGTGCGGCGGTTCGGGGATCCGGTGCGGCGGCCGTGGGTGTATCTGATCGTGGCGACGGGGGACATCTACGAGGACATTCCGCAGGCGCAGGCGGCGGCGCGGGCGGGTGCGGACGTGATCGCGGTGATCCGGTCGACGGGTCAGTCGTTGTTGGACTACGTGCCGGAGGGGGCGACGCGGGAGGGGTTCGCGGGGACGTACGCGACGCAGGAGAACTTCCGGTTGATGCGGGCGGCGTTGGACGAGTCGTCGCGGGAGTTGGGTCGGTATGTGCGGTTGACGAATTACGCGTCGGGGTTGTGCATGCCGGAGATGGCGACGCTCGCGGGTCTGGAGCGGCTGGACATGATGCTCAACGACTCGATGTACGGGATTCTGTTCCGGGACATCAATCCGATCCGGACGTTCGTGGACCAGCGGTTCTCGCGGCAGGTGCACGCGCGGGCGGGGATCATCATCAACACCGGTGAGGACAACTATCTGACCACTGCGGATGCGGTGGACGAGGCGCACACGGTGACGGTGTCGCAGTTGTTGAACGAGTACTTCGCGCACGAGGCGGGGTTGGCGGACTGGCAGTTGGGGCTGGGGCACGCGTTCGAGATCAATCCGGAGGTGCCGGAGTCGTTCCGGTTGGAGTTGGCGCATGCGTTGTTGGCGCGGGAGTTGTTCCCGGATGCGCCGTTGAAGTGGATGCCGCCGACGAAGCACATGACCGGTGACGTGTTCCGGGGCAATCTGCTGGACGGGTTCTTCAACCTGGTGGGTGCCATGACGGGGCAGGGGATCCTGCTGGTGGGGATGATGACGGAGGCGGTGGTGACGCCGTGGTTGTCGGATCGGGACATCGCTCTGCAGAACGTGCGGTACGTGTTGGGTGCCGCCGGTGGGTTGCACGAGGACTTCGTGCCGGCGCCGGGTGGGTTCATCCAGCAGCGGGCGCATCGGGTGCTGGGTGAGGCGGTGGAGTTGTTGGAGCGGATCGGTGAGCGGTCGTTGTTGACGGCGATCGCCGAGGGCACGTTCGGGATCATGAAGCGGCCGGCGGATCGGGGTAAGGGGTTGGACGGGGTGGCGGCGCACGAGGCCGACTACTACAACCCGGCGACGGAGATCCTGGAGGCGGTGGCGTGACGGTGTCGCAGGGTCCGGTGGTGCGGCCGTACGGGGACACCACGGGTGACGGCATGGTGCAGGTGTCGTTCACGTTGCCGGTGCCGCATGACAAGCGGGCCGAGGGTGCGGCGGTCCAGTTGGCGAACCGGATGGGGATGGATCCGGCGTTGTTGGTGCACGCGAAGCAGATGGGTGACGGGTTCACGTTCTTCGTGGTGTACGGGCGGGTGAGTCATCTGGTGGACCTGTCGGCGGTGCAGGTGGTGGAGCGGGACTTTCCGCTGCTGTCGGCCAAGGAGGTCAACGCGGTGGTGAAGCGGCGGTTACGGCGCAAGTTGTCGGTGGTGGGGGCGTGTATCGGCACGGACGCGCACACGGTGGGCATCGACGCGATCCTGAACGTGAAGGGGATCGCGGGGGAGAAGGGTCTGGAGTACTACCGGGAGTTGTCGGTGACGAACCTGGGTGCGCAGGTGAGTGTGCCGGAGTTGGTGGAGGCGGCGCGGGTGGCGCGGGCGGATGCGGTGTTGGTGTCGCAGGTGGTGACGCAGCGGGACGCGCATCTGCACAACACGCGGGAGATGTCGGCGGCGTTCCGGGAGGCGTTGCCGGTGGGGCGGCGGCCGTTGTTGATCGTGGGTGGGCCGCGGTTCGACGAGTCGCAGGCGGCTGAGTTGGGGGTGGATCGGATCTTCGGTCGGGGCACCACGCCGGGTGAGGTGGCGTCGTATCTGGTGCACGCGTTGGTGACGGGTCGGAGGGTGGGGGCGGCATGACGGATCCTCGGGTGGGCCTGACGGTGACGCATCGGCGGTATGTGCCGTACGCGCATGCGCACTACGCGGGGAACCTGGTCGACGGGGCGTACGCGTTGGGTCTCTTCGGTGACGTGGCCACGGAGGTGTGTATCCGTACGGACGGGGACGAGGGGTTGTTCGCGTCGTACTCGGATGTGCAGTTCCGGGCGCCGTTGCGGGCCGGTGACGTGCTGGAGGTGGTGGCGACGGTGACGCGGGTGGGTTCCCGTAGCCGCACGCTGGACTTCGAGGCGCGGGTGGTGTGTCGGGGGCGCCCGGATCGGGGTGAGTCGGCGGCGGAGGTGTTGGAGGTGCCGGTGGTGGCGGTGTCGGCGACCGGCACGGTGGTCGTGCCCGCGCCGGTATGAGTGTCGCGGTCTGCGCCGACGTCGGGTCGACGTTCACGAAGGTGGCGGTGGTCGACCTGGCCGGTGGCGGGTTGGTCGGTGCGGCGTCGGTGCCGACGACGGTGGGTACGGACGTGCTGCACGGTCTGGA
Organism: Verrucosispora sp. SN26_14.1; assembly: GCF_004307965.1. Lineage (NCBI taxonomy): Bacteria > Bacillati > Actinomycetota > Actinomycetes > Micromonosporales > Micromonosporaceae > Micromonospora > Verrucosispora sp. SN26_14.1. The sequence goes on from NZ_SISL01000581.1 coordinate 2,466, forward strand.
AGCGGCGGTGGCGGCGGCCGGGGTGGGTGGTCGGGACGTGCCGTGGTTCGTGTGTTCGTCGGCGGGCGGTGGGCTGCGGTTGGCGGTGGTGGGGTACGAGCCGTTGGTGACCGCGCAGGCGGGTCGGCGGGTGGGGTTGTCGGCGGGGGCCGATGTGGTGCATGTGGCCGCCGGGCGGCTGGGGCGGGCGGAGCTGGCCGCATTGCGGGCGGCGCGGCCGGACGTGGTGTTGCTGGTGGGTGGCACCGATGGTGGGGATGCCGAGACGTTGTCGCACAACGCGACGCGGTTGGCGCGGGCGCGGTGGCGGGTGCCGGTGGTGTTGGCGGGCAACGTGGACGTGCGCGGGGAGTTGGCGGCGGTGTTGGCCGGTGCGGGGGTGCCGGTGACGGTGGCCGACAACGTGTTGCCGCGTATCGGGGTGTTGGCGCCGCTGTCGGCGCGGGCGGCCATCCGGCAGGTGTTCCTGCGGCACGTGATCGGCGGTAAGCGGTTGTCGCGGGGGTCGCGGTTCGCGCGGTTGGTGCGGGCGGCGACGCCGGACGCGGTGCTGACCGGGGTGGAGGTGTTGGCGGACGCGGCCGGTGGTGACCTGGTGGTGGTGGACGTGGGGGGCGCCACCACGGACGTGTACTCGGTGTTGACGCCGGACGAGCGGGCCGACGGGCCGGGTCGGGAGGTGGCCGGGGCGTTGTGGCGGGCGCGGACGGTGGAGGGGGATCTGGGGATGCGGTGGAGCGCGCCGGGGGTGGTGCGGGCCGCCGTGGAGGAGCGGCTGGTCGGTGACGGCGAGCGGGACGCCCTGGCG
>NZ_SISL01000582.1:0-3266 GCF_004307965.1 Verrucosispora sp. SN26_14.1
GCCCGCCACCAGCGGGCCCGGCCGGAACGCGGCGCCAGCACCAGCACCGCCACCTCCGCCAGGGTGGGTACGGCGAGCCGGACCACCGCCGCGGCGGCCCGGTCCGGGTGCAGCGGGTTGCCCAGCTTCTCGCCGACCACGGCCAGGAAGGCGGACCTGGACCGCTCGGCCGCCAGCGCGTCGGCACGGACGACACTCTCGCTGACGTCCTCCACGTACCAGCAGCTTCGACCGGCCGACAGCGGCACCCGGCGGGCCCGGAGTCGCCGGCCGTGGTGGACGAACTCGGTCGGATCGGCACGCAGTCCGTCGATCGTGCCGAGCGTGCCCCCGACGGCGATCTCCGGCAGGAGTCGCTCGGCGACGGGGCTCACGTGCCACACGGTGTCGTCGGGACCGCACACCACGAGTCCCTCACGGAGGTGCTCGACCACCTCGGGCCAGTCGGCTGCGGCGTGGGAGCGCTCCAGGGCGGAGAGGCCAGCGGTTGGGGACGCATCCGGGCGCCATGCCGAGACCCGGGCGACACGCGGCGGGGTAGACCGTCCGTCGCCGGGCTCGAGATCCCTGACGTCGGTACCCGTCACCAGCTCGGCCCTACTCCTGTCGATTTCCGCACCCGCGTTGCGCGGGGTGCACGGCGTTTCCCCACCCACCCTACGCTGCTCCCGCGCTACCGCCACCCGGCAGCGATCACGGCCGAGCGGCCCGCGCGGGACGCGTCGGCGGACGCGAGCGTGCCGGTCGCGCCCGGGAGGCGGTGCAGCTCAGGGATTGTTACGATCCGGGACGCCCCTGCCCGCCCACCCCCGCGGAAGGCTGATCGTTGCTGTCACACGGTCGGAGACCCGAGTCGACGCCCCTGAGCATGTCCGTCGACCGGGCCGATCCCCGAGCACCCGTCATCCGGGTCGGTGGAGACCTCGCCTACACCACGGCGGCCCCGCTCCGGGTGGAGATCGACCGGCTGCTGGGCACCGGGCCCGTCACGCTCGTGCTGGACTTCGCCGACCTCCAGTTCATCGACAGCACCGGGCTCAGCGTGATCGTGCACGCCTGGCGTGAGGGGCAGCAGCACGGCAGCACGGTCGAGCTGCGCGCGGTGCCGCGATTCCTGGAGACGATCCTCGACATGACCGGCGTCACCGGGCTGCTCGCCCGTCCGGTCGGCGGCGGTGGACCGGCGACCGGGTCCGAGGGCCAGCCGACCGTCACCGCGTAAAAGGCCATCACTGCGAAAATGCCGGTCTCCGGGAGAAACGCCGACCCCGCGACTTGCGTCAGACGCAGGGACTGGGAGCATGGGGGCATGTCCTCACCGCTGTTGGCCATCACGGTCAGCCGTCTCGACGCCGAGCGCGCCGAGCTACGGCTCACCGGTGATCTGGACTTCGACAGCGCACCCGACCTGATCGCCGCCGTCACGGAGCTGCACCGCTCCGGTTACCGGCAGCTCGTCATCGACCTCGCCGGGGTCGGCCTCTGCGACTCCTCCGGGCTGAGCGCCTTCGTGATGGCCCACCGCAGCGGCTCCGAGCCGATCCGGCTGGTCAACGTCAACCCGCCGCTACGTCAGCTGCTGGACCGCACCGGCCTGGCCGAGCTGCTGCAACTGCCGCCGGCCGTGGACGGCGACGGCATCACCGCGGTCGGCTGACCGCGCCGGACGCCGCCCGACAGGGGTGGCCCCCGACCCTGGGACCAGGGGCCGGGGGCCGGAACAGGGATCAGGGCGTCGGGACCGTACGGCTGACGGCGCGGTGCGGTGCGACGGCGGTCTCCGCGTCCTCGGGAGGTCCGGCCTCCGGCGGCTGGAACAGATACCGGACGAACTCCCCGTCCGTGCCGTCGTCCTCCGCCCCGGGCCACTGGCCGGCGCAGTCGACCCCGATCACCTCACGGCCGGTGCCGTCCGGCTCCTCCAGCAGCGCCCACAGCGTCACCGGGTAGCACCGGGTGTCCTCGGCGGTCAGCCGCCATCGCGCGTACCAGCCCGGTCGGGCGGGGACGATCTCGACAATCTGCTTCATCGGACCTTCCCTTCCGCGTGCCTCGGAAGTTCGTGCCTCACACCGGGTTGTCCGGCCACCCCGATCGTCCGGCCGGCGCGGGTGAGCGCCCCTCACCCGCGCCGGATGAAGCCCGAACACCCGGCCCGGACACCCGGCTCGCGGCATCGGGCGATCGTTTCGTGCTCGGTGGCAACGGGAAGGCGTCGCGGGAGGCCCGACGAGAACCGACGGAAGCGAGGTGTCACCGTGCGCAAGCAGATGGAGGGCGACAACCAGCGCCGCCGCGCTCTGGCCCGGCAGGCCCGTGAGCGCGGCATGCAGGCCGCCGACACCGGCGCGAGCCTGAGCGCCTCCAAGCAGCTCACGCACCTGGAGCAGAGCAAGCGCGCCGGTCCACCGCCGGCCGGAAAGAGCCACAAACCGGACACGACGCGCGGTGGGCCCGCGCCCCCGCCGGCCGGGGTCGCCGCGAACCCTCGGCCCCGACCCGATCCGGGCACGAACGCCCCGGGAGTCACCAGCATGGGCTACCGCGAACTCGTCGAGGACGTCGTCCGGCGGTCCGGCGTCGACTTCCGTACCGCCAAGGTCGGGGTCGAGTCGACGGTGCTCGTGCTGGCCACGGCCCTGGAGGCCGACGAACGCCAGCGCCTGCTGCGGGCGGTACCGGACTCGCTGCACGACGTCGTGCCCGTCGACGGCATCCGACGCCACCGGGACCTGTCCGGGTTCCTGTCCGAGGTGGGCCGGATCAGCGGCCGGACCCCGGAACAGGCCCGCTACCAGGCCGAGGCCACCCTGGCGGCACTCGCCGAGCAGGATCGCGACCTGGTCGAGTCGCTGCACGTACCGGACGAGTTGCGCGACCTGCTGGAGCCGCCGGCAGCCGGCGGCGGTGTGGTCGGCACGAACGGCGGCACCCCGCCGCTCACCGACACGGAGCTACGCGACGCGCTGAGCGGGCTGCCCTACTGGTCCGGTAACAGCGACGCGCTGTCCCGGACGCTGGAGCTGCCTGCGGAGAACCTCGACCGGGTGCTCGACCGGCTCGACCTGCTCCGGGACGAGACCGGACGACGGCCGCGCATCGGCCGCGCCGGCCCCACCACGGCGGTGCTGACCGTCAGCAGCCGCAACGCCGGAGCGGTGACCGCGCTGGACGTCGACCTGGCCCACGCCGTCGACGACGCGATCGACGAGGCGGGCGCCGGAATGGCCGACGGCTGATCCCCGCCGCCGGGCCGGGTGGACGAG
>NZ_SISL01000583.1:0-3239 GCF_004307965.1 Verrucosispora sp. SN26_14.1
CACCAGGGCCGCCCCGACCAACGCGGCCACGGCCAGCCCGGCCAGCACCACCTCGGGCAGCACCCCGACCCGGGTGGCGAGGGTGCGCCCCTCGGTCAGGCGCAGCTCACGCACCACGACCGCCTGGGTGTTGAACCCGGTGGCGTCGCTTACCCGCCCGTGCGGGGAGACGAACCCGGACACTCCGACCGTGGAGGCCATCAACGCGGGCCGACCGTGCTCGACGGCCCGCAACCGGACCATGGCCAGCTGCTGACGGGCCTCGGCCACGTCGAAGGTGGCGTTGTTGGTCTGCACCACCAGCAGTTGCGCCCCACCGACGACGGTGTCGCGGACCAGCCCGTCGTAGGCCACCTCGAAGCAGATCACGTCGCCGAGCACCGCCGACGGGGTCCGCACCACCCCCGGTGCGGTGCCGGCCACGAAGTCGGCCCGGACCCGGTCGACCTGGTCGCTGACCATCCGGGCGATCCGCCGCAACGGCACGTACTCGGCGAACGGCACCGGATGCCGCTTGATGTAGAGCTGCTCCAGGTCGGGGCCGCTGCCCGGCCGCCACAGCAGCCCCGCGTTGCGCACCTGGCCCTGCTCGGGGCCGGTTAGCACCGCACCGACCAGGATCGGGACGCCGATCGCGTCGGCGGCCTCGGAGATGCGGATGTTGGCCGACTGGTTGCGCAGCGGGTCGATGTCGCTGGAGTTCTCCGGCCACACCACCAGGTCCGGTCGGGCCCGGGTGCCGGCGGCCACCTCACCGGCCAGGGCGATGGTGGCGTCCACGTGGTTGTTCAGCACCGCCTGCCGTTGGGCGTTGAAGTCCAACCCGAGACGCGGCACGTTGCCCTGCACGATCGCGACGGTCACCGTGTCACCGGTGGCCGTGGTGCTCACCGGCACCAGCAGCCCCCCGCCGACCAGCAGCACCAGCGCCGCCGCGCATCCGGCGGCCGGGGTCCACCAGCGCACACCGGCGGCCCGGCGGACCCGCAGCGTCCACCACACGCCGGTCAGCAGCAGCCCACCGGCGGTGGCGACGGCGAACGTGACCAGCGGGGCACCGCCGACGGCGGCCAGCCCCAGCAGCGGCGAGCCGTCCTGACCGAAGGCCAACCGCCCCCACGGGAACCCCCCGAACGGGGTCCGGTCCCGCAGCGCCTCCTGCCCCACCCACAGCACACCGGTCAGCGCCGGCCACACCGTCGGGTACCGGTCGGCCAGCGGCGACACCCACGCGGTGGCCAGACCCAGCAGCGCCAGGTAGCCCGCCTGCAACAGCGACAGCAGCACCCACGGCAGGTAGCCGGTGTGCAGGTTCGTCCAGGACAGCAGCGGCGCGAACAGCGCCAACCCGGTGAGGAAACCCAGACCCGCGCCGGCCCGCAGTCGACGCCGGTGCGTCGCGGCGGCCAGCAGCGCCACCCCGACCGGTGCCAGCGGCCACCACCCGTACGGCGGGAACGCCAGCAGCAGCGCCAGCCCGGCGGTGACCGCCATCGCCACCGCCACCGGCAGGGGCAACGGCCGGGGTGCGCCGTCGGGCCGGCGGACGTCGGCGGGCGCGTCGGCGCGGTCCGTGGTCGTCACGGGGGCGTCAGGCGGGGTCACGCGCCGAAGGCTACCCGCCCGCCGTCCCCGGACGCCGACGCGGTCACCGGCGGTGGGCGATCCTCCCGCCCGGCCGCCGACCGCGTCGGCGTGTCCGTTTCGCGGCGGGTGTCTCAGCGGCGGCGGGCCACCAGCACCGCGTCGTGGATGACCACCTCCCGGCCGTCGTGCACCGCCGAGCGGGGCCGGCTCTGCGTCACCAGCACCTCGAAGCGCTGCGGGTCCAGGTCCGCGGCGACCTGCTCGGCGGTGAACATCATCTCCGGGTAGTGGGCGCGGTGACCACCGACGTGCGTGTCCCCCGGGTCGTGCCCGACGATCAGCAGCCGCCCGCCGGGCGCCACCGCCTCGGCCAGCCGCGCGAACATCTCCCGCCGAGGCTCCGGCGGAAGCTGCATGAACTGCGCCGACACCAGGTCGTACGCGCCCACCGGCGGCGACCAGCTCAGCAGGTCCGCGTGCGTGAACTCGATGCGGTCGGCGACCTGCGCACCGGCGGCCCGGGCGTGCGCGGCGGCCCGCTCCAGGGCGGTGGCGGAGATGTCCACACCGGTGACCTGCCAGCCCTGTTCGGCCAGCCACACCGCGTCGGCGCCCTCACCGCTGCCCACGTCCAGCGCCCGGCCCGGCGTGGTGCCCGCCACCTCGGCGACGAGCTGCGGGTTGGGTCGGCCGCTCCACATCGACGCCCTCGACCGGTACCGCTCCTCCCAGGCCGCCTCGGTGAACATCTCCTCGCGCTGCCGCCGACGCGCGGCCACCGCGCGCCGGGTGTCCTCCTCGACCAGGTCGGCGTTGATCGCCGCCCCGGCCGTCAGGCCCGCCCCGGCGGCCCGGATCACCTGCGCGGACACATCGGTGACGTTGCCGGCCACCCACACCCCCGCCACGTCGGTGGCGCCGGTCGCGTCGGCCGCGATGCGCCGACCGATCACGTGCCCGGACATCTCCACGTCCTGCGGGACCAGCCCGAGCGACTCCAGCAGCGCCGACCGGGCGGTCATCGCCGTCGCCACCACCAGCGCGTCCAGCGGCACCTCCGCACCGGAGGCCAGCGTCACACCGGTCAGCCGGTCCTCGGCCACCGTCACACCGCTCACCGCACCCGGCACCACGCCGATGCCGCGCGCGGCCAACCGCTCGGCCTGCTCGGCGTCGGGTGCCGGCCCCTCATGGGCCAGGAACACCACGTGCGGGCTCCACTGCCGCCACAACAGCGCCTGGTGCACCGCCAGGGGCCCGGTCGCCAGCACCCCGACGCGCCGGTCGCGCACCTCCCACCCGTGGCAGTACGGGCAGTGCAGCACGTCCCGGCCCCACCGCGGCGCCAACCCCGGCACCTGCGGCAGCTCGTCGACCAGGCCGGTGGTGACCAGCAGCCGCCGGGCCCGTACCCGCCGGTCGCCGTCGACGTCCACCACGAAGTCGTCCCCGTCGCGGGTCACCGCCTCGACCCGCCCGTCCACGACGTGCCCGCCGTGCCCGGTGACCTCGGCGCGACCCGTCGCCGTCAACTCCGCCGGCGGCGTACCCTCCCGCCCCAGGTAGTTGTGCACCCGGTCGGCGGGGGCGTTGCGGGGCGCTCCCGCGTCCACCACCAGAACCGAGCGGCGGGCCCGCGCCAGGGCCAGCGC
>NZ_SISL01000584.1:0-3195 GCF_004307965.1 Verrucosispora sp. SN26_14.1
ACATGTCTATAAGAGACAGGGCGAGGCGCTCGCCGGGGCGTTGACCGCCGAGTACGCCGCCATCTGGGCCTACGGCCCGATCGGTGTACGCCTGACCGGCGACGATCGGAAGGCCGCCGCCGACGCGGAGGCGGCCCACCGGGGCCGGCGGGACGCGCTGGTGATGCAGATCAGCACCGGTGGCGGAACGGTGCCGCCGGACCGGGCCGGTTACGCCCTGCCGTTCCCGGTGACCGACCGGGCCAGCGCGCTGCGGCTCGCGATCGAGGTGGAGGAGCGGACGGCGGCGTTCTGGCGGGCGGCACTGCCGGTCAGCACCGGCGCCGAGCGGGAGCGGGCCCTGGCCGCCCTGGTCGACTACGCGGTCCGGGCGACACGGTGGCGGCGCAGCGCCGGCACCACCCCGCTGACCGTGCCGTTCCCGGGTCGCCCCGCCTGAGGGACGCCACCCCGGTCGATGGGTAGGCAGCGTCACGGTCCGCACCGGTTGCGGATGGCATACCAGGTATGCATACTCCCGTTCCATGTCCATCCGTCACGGCCTGCTCGCCCTGCTCGAACGTGGCCAGATGTACGGCTACCAGCTCCGGGCCGCCTTCGAGGAGTCGACCGGCTCCACCTGGCCGCTCAACATCGGGCAGGTCTACACCACCCTGTCCCGGCTGGAGCGGGACGGGCTGGTGCGGTCGCTGCCGGAGAGCGAGGCCGGGCAGCGGCCGTACGAGATCACCGAAGCCGGACGGGCGGACCTGACGCTGTGGTTCGCCACCCCGATCAGCCGCAACGACCGGCCCCGTGACGAACTGGCGATCAAGCTGGCGTTGGCGCTGACCACACCGGGCGTGGACGTTCGTACCGTGGTACAGACCCAGCGCACCGCGACGATGCGGACACTCCAGGAGCTGACCCGGTTGAAGTACTCCAGCGACCGGCCCGAGGACCTGCCATGGCGACTGGTGCTGGACGCGATGGTCTTCCAGGCCGAGGCGGAGGTGCGATGGCTCGACCACTGTGAGAGCAGCCTGGTGCGGCACCGCCCCCCGGCACCCGGCCCGACGCCACTGCCCGAGGCGGCGGGCCGCAGTGGTGAGGAGGCCTGGCGGTGAGCGCGGACGAGCGGCAGACGTCGCGTACCCGTGACACCGCCGCGACATCCGACTCCGGCATTCCCCACGACACCGGGCCCGTCCCGGAGGCCGTGCTGGAGCTGCGGGACGTGCACCGGACCCACGGCAGCGGCCCGGCCGCGGTGCACGCGCTGCGCGGGGTGAGCCTGGTCGTCCGCCCCGGCGAACTGGTCGCCGTGATGGGTCCCTCCGGCTCCGGCAAGTCGACCCTGCTGACCCTGGCCGGCGGGCTGGACAGCCCGACCACCGGTCACGTGCTCGTCGAGGGACAGCCGCTGCACACCCTGGACCGGCGTGGCCTGGCCCGGCTGCGCCGCCGCCGGATCGGGTACATCTTCCAGAACCTCAACCTCATCGGCAGTCTGACCGCCGCCGAGAACGTCTCCCTCCCCCTCGAACTCGACGGCGCGGGCGTCCGGCGGGCCCGCCGGCTGGCGCTCGACGCGTTGACCGAGGTGGGTCTGACCGAACTCGGTGACCGGTTCCCCGACCAGCTCTCCGGCGGCCAGCAGCAGCGCGTCGCGATCGCCCGGGCGCTGGTCGGCGAAAGACGTCTGGTGCTGGCCGACGAGCCGACCGGAGCGCTGGACTCGCAGACCGGTGAGGCCGTCCTGCGGCTGCTGCGCCGCCGGGTCGACGCCGGAGCCGCCGGTGTGCTGGTCACCCACGAGGCGCGGCACGCCGCCTGGGCGGACCGGGTGGTGTTCCTGCGCGACGGTGTGACGGTCGACTCGACCGCCCCGCTGGCCGGCGTCGACGCGCTGCTCTCCGGCAGTCTTCGGTGACCCTCCGCCCCCAGTCGCGGCCGGTGCACGACCTCCCACCCGAGCGGCCCCGCCGGACCCGGTTGGCCGAGACGGTGGGCTCCTGGCGGGCCGCGCTGCGGATCGCCCGCCGCGAGGTGACGCGGGCCCGTGGGCGTACGGCTCTGGTGCTGGCGATGATCGTCCTGCCCGTCCTGGCCCTGTCCTTCGTCGCGGTCAGCGCGGACATGGCCCGGCTCGACCCCGCCGAGAAGATGGAGCAGCGGCTCGGCAACGCCGACGCGGAGCTGCGGGTGGTCAGCCAGGGGCCGGTCACCCAGAACGCCGACGGCAGCGTGTGGAACGCGCCGGAGGACCGGATCCCCGAGACGGTCACCGTGGACGACATCCTCCGGCTGCTCCCGGCGGACAGCCGGGTCCTCCCGGTACGCCGCTGGCTGCCGCTTCCCCTCCGGGACGGCACCCGGGCCCGCGACGACGTACCCGCCACCGAGGTCGACCTCGCCGATCCGCTCGCCGCCGGCCTCGTTCGGATCCACGATGGTCGGGTGCCGACAAAGGCCGACGAGGTCGCGCTGAACCGGGCCGCTCGGCGTACCCTCGGCGTCGACGTCGGGGGCGTGCTCAACGCCCGGGACGGCACGAGGAGCTGGACCGTCGTCGGTGTGGTCGAACTCCCGGAGTCGCTGGAGCCGATGGCGTTCCTGCGTTCCGCCGGTGAACCGTCGGGCTCGCTGAACCACGACACCGTGTTCCTGGTCGACCTCCCCGGGCCGGTGACCGAGGACCTGTTCCGCCACCTCAACCGCAACGGAGTGGTGGTCGGTGCCCGCGTCTCCGCACCGTCGAGCCCGGTGGAGGCGGTCCGTCCGCTCGGCAACAGCCTGGGCGCGGAGGAGATCGGCACCGGGGTGCTGGTCGGCGGACTGGGTCTGCTGGAGGTGGTGCTGCTGGTCGGCCCGGCCTTCGCGGTGGGGGTCCGGCGACGGCGGCGGGAGCTGGCACTCGTCGCGGTGGCCGGCGGCGACGCGGCTCAGCTCCGCCGGGTGGTGCTCGCCGACGGCGTGCTGCTCGGATGCATCGGTGCCGCCGCCGGGGTGGCCCTCGGTGTGCTCTCCGCGTTCGCCGCCCGGCCGCTGGTCGAGGAGTTCGTCTTCCAGCACCGCTTCGCCGGGTACCGCGTCTGGCCGGCGGCGCTGGGCGTGATCGCACTCGTCGCCGTACTCGCCGGGGTGCTGGCCGCGCTCGCGCCGGCCTGGACCGCCGCCCGGCAGGAGGTGGTCGCCGGGCTCGCCGGCCGACGC
>NZ_SISL01000585.1:0-3207 GCF_004307965.1 Verrucosispora sp. SN26_14.1
GCCGGTGCCGGCCGGTGCCGGACGGCCGGTGGTCGCGGTGGCCGGTGGGCCGGGCGGCAGCTTCAGCCACGCCGAGACCGTCGAGCTGCTGCGGGCCGCCGGTGCCGACGTGGTCACGCTCGATCCCTTCGTCGACGAGGTGCTGCCGGTCGGCACCCGGGCGTTGGTGGTCGGCGGCGCGCTGCCCGAGTCGTACGCCGAGCAGCTCTCCGCCAACAGGCGGCTCTGCATCGCGGTGGCCGAGTTGGCGCGTACCGGTCGACCGGTCGTCGCCGAGGGGGCCGGGCTGCTCTGGCTGGCCAGGGAACTCGACGGGTTGCCGATGTGCGGGGTGCTCGACGCGATCGGCAGCATCCGGGACGGTCTGGTGGTCGGGTACCGCGAGGCGACCGCCCAGAGCGACAGTGTGGTGGCGACCCGGGGCGAGGTGGTGACCGGGCACAAGGAGCACCGCGCGGTGCTCACCCCCCGGGGCGGGCCCCGTCCGGCGTGGGGCTGGGCGGGTGGCGCGCCGGAGGGCTTCGTCTGGCGCGGCGTGCACGCCTCCCAGCTCGTCCCGCACTGGGCCGCGTACCCACGGATCGCCGGGCGTCTGGTGGCCGCCGCAGTGACCGAGCCAGCCGCGATCCCGGCCGGTCCCGACCTGGGTGTCCCGATCACGCCCGCCGGTGTGGTGGCGGCCGAACCGGCCGCCGGAGCACCGGCCTGAGCGGCGCTCCGGCGCGTGTCGGGAGTCAGCCGACGATGCGGTCCGACGGGGGTGTGAAGTCCCGCGTCGGGGTGCCCTTGAGGGCGTCGCGGAGCGTGTTCGAGACCGCCGCGATGGGGATCTGCGACTGGCCGTCGCCGACCGCGTTGAACGGGTTGTCCGGGTCGGAGATGAAGCTGGCCGCCGCCAGTTCCGGGGTGTAGCCGACGAACCAGGCCGACCGGGTGCTGTCCGTGGTGCCGGTCTTGCCGGCCACCGGGCGGCCCACCGTGCCGCGCACGCTGTCCGCGGTCGACCAGCCACCGCAGCTTCCCCTGGCCGGGGTGTCCCCGGTGGGGCAGCGGGCGGCGTCGGTCGCGGCCCGCGCCGCGTCGGCGTTGACCACCTGGCGGCAGCGCGGCTTGGCGATCTCGCGTTGGATACCGCCCGGGGTGGTGAACATCGCGGGTGTGCCGTCCCGGTTGTAGATGGCGTTCACCGGGATCGCCTCGCAGTAGCGTCCGTCGGCGGCGATCGCCGCGTACGCGTTGGCCATCTCCAGCGGGGTGGCGTCGGAGACGCCGAGCGTGAACGCGCCCCACTTGTTCGCCTTCGCCGGTGAGGCGTGGTCGCGGTCCACGTCGGTACGCCAGCGCAGCCCCAACTGCTCGGCGAGCCGGACGGCCTTCTCCGCCCCGACCTGCTCCTCCAGCCAGACGAAGTAGGTGTTCACCGACTTGCCGAAGCCGGACCACATGGTCTGCGTACCGCTCATCGCGCCGCTGGCGTTCGACGGCTGCCAGCCGTCGTAGACCTCGGAGCGGTAGCTGTGCGGGGCGTTGAAGCTGGTGTTCAGCGTCATGCCGGCGTCCAGCGCGGCCAGCATCGGGAACATCTTGAACGTCGATCCGGCCTGGTAGCCCGGCAGGTCACCGCCGCCCATCAGCGGGGCCACCGTGTTCGGGTAGTTGGCCCGTACGTTCGGGCCCGCCTCCGGGTTCGAGCTGAGCGGGTTCTCGTTCACCTCCAACGAGTAGGTGCGGTTCACCGCCATCGCCTTGACCCGCCCGGTGCCGGGCTCGGAGACCACGATGCCGTTGGCGAACGGGCTGCCGGTGTTGCCCTCGGTGCCGACGTTCTTCTCCGCCGCCTCCTGGACCTTCGGGTCCATGCTGAGCACGATGCGGTAGCCGCCCCGACGCAGCTTGTCCAGGCGTTCCAGGCGGTTCTTGCCGAACGCGGGCTGGGCGCTCCACCAGTTCTTCAGGTAGTCGCAGAGGAAGCCCCAGCTGTTCCACTTCTCCGGGACCGCCGCGCAGTCGTTGGGCGGGTAGGTCAGCCGCAGCCGGATCGGTTCGCCCTTGGCCGCCTCGGCGGAGTCCGGCGACAGGTAACCCAGCCGCGTCATGTTGTCGAGCACGTAGTTGCGCCGGGTGGTCGCGTCCTTCTGGTCGGAGCTGGCCGGGTCGTACTGCGACGGGGACTTCACCAGGCCGGCGAGGGTGGCCGCCTCGACCGGGGTGAGTTCCTTCGGCGTCTTGGAGAAGAAGATCTCGCTGGCCGCGTAGATGCCGTACGCGCGGTGACCGAAGTACGCCGAGTTGAGGTAGCGCTCCAGGATGTCCTCCTTGCCCAGCTCCTTCTCCAGGTCGACCGCCATCCGCATCTCCTTGACCTTGCGGATCGGCGTCTGCGCGGTGGCCTCCTGCACCTCCTTGGGCGTGGTGGCGCTGTCCCGCAGCGCCATCCGCACGTACTGCATGGTCAGCGTGGAGGCGCCCTGGGAGACGCCGCTGGAGCGGGCGTTGGCCACGAAGGCGCGGGCGACGCCCTTCGGGTCGACGCCGTGGTGCTGGTAGAAGCGGTTGTCCTCGGCGGCGACGATCGCCTGCTGCATGTGCGGGGAGATGTCGGCCAGCTTGGTGTACTGCCGGTACTCCTCGAAGAACATGGTCAGCACGGTCTTGCCGTCGGGCGCGTACAGGTAGGAGGTCTCGGCGGGCAGGGCGGTGGCCAGCAGGCGGGTCTTGCTCTCCACGGCGTGCGCGGTGGCCTTGGCGCCGAGGCCGGTCACGGCGACCACGGGGTACGCGACGGCGGCGACGACGACACCGGCGATCAGCCCGGCGCGGAGGAGAGGAACGAGTCGACCTGCGGCGGCAAGGGGTCGATTACTCACACCGATAAGTTATGACATTTCCGATTCGCACATGAGAAATACTCATGAAGTGATCAGTGGTGATGCGGAGCACTCCACGGGCTGCTGTCGCCCGCGCCGCCTTCCCGGCAGGATCGCGGGCATGCACGGTCCGCTCACCGGAGCGTCCCACCCGACACCCGAACCCGACCTCGCGCACCACGGTGACGCGGAGGTCGGCGACGGCCTGGTCGACCTCGCCGTCAACGTCCGGCGCGCCCCCATGCCGGCCTGGCTGGGCGACCCGATCAGAGCCGCCCTGGACGACCTCGCCGGATACCCGGACCCGCGTCCGGCCCGCGCCGCCGTCGCCGCCCGGCCC
>NZ_SISL01000586.1:0-3203 GCF_004307965.1 Verrucosispora sp. SN26_14.1
GGCTCTGGGTGGGCCGGCGGCGCGGTCGGGGCCGTGGGCTGCGTCGGCGACGTCGACAGCGCGGCGGACGCCCGCACGTGCTCGGTGACCGGTGCGACCGTGCCCGGCCAGGTCGGCACGTCGGCGGTGACGGACCAGGCGCGATGGTCGGCGACGGCATGGGTCGGCTGGTCGTCGGTCGGGCGCAGTGGCAGGTCGGCGACGGCCGTGCCGAGGCCGACCGCCACCACGAGGGCGGCCAGTGCCAGCCGGGTCAGCTCCCGCAGCGTACGCAGCGTCGCCGGCCACAGGGGACGGGCGAGCACGGCGGACGACACGTGTCCAACCTATCGTTTCGGTGCGGAGAACGCATTGGCGCAGCCCCCGTCGGGTCGGTGAACCACGCCACGTCGTCGACTGTGGACGGTCAGCGATCGCCGCTCGCGGTCGAGGGCGCGTCGGTGAAGAGGGCGAGCAGGTCGCCGATGTGGCGGTCGGCCTCCGCCGGGTGACGGAACCGCCCGGCCGGGTTGAGGGTGTACTCGTTGCGGCGGCCGACCCGGGTGCGGTGCAGATAGCCGCCCGCCTCCAGGTCGGCGACGATCGCCTGGGCGGCGCGTTCGGTGACCCCGACCTCACCGGCGACGTCGCGCAGCCGGGCGGTGGGGTTGCGGGCGATGGCGAGCAGCACGTGCGCGTGGTTTGTCAGGAAAGTCCAGTTCCGGGTGCTTTCTCGCTCGTCTGAGGTCGCCATGCCCGCCATCGTATGGCCTGCCCCTGACGTACTCGGGCTGCGCCCGCACCCGCTCGCGCCGGTTGGCAAGCGTTCTGGAATACATGAAATGCAGATCACGCATAGCTTGACGCGCCTTGCGCTGCGTGTGACGGTTGGTGGCAGCCCGTGGCCAGCGCCGGCCGGGATGACCAGGCATTCCACCGAGAGGCGAGGTGACGCCGGATGAGTCGACCCGGAACGATCGGAGCGCAGCCCGGTCCCGAACGCGAGTACCTGACCGCTGACCTTCCCGGCTCGCGGGAGCGCGCCCTCGCCGAACTGGTCGCCGGAAACCGCCGCTTCGTCAGCGACACGCTCCGGCACCCCAACCAGAACGCCAGCCACCGGGCCGCCGTCGCCGCCGAGCAGCACCCCTTCGCGGTGATCGTGGGCTGCTCCGACTCACGGTTGGCTGCGGAGATCATCTTCGACCGTGGGTTGGGTGATCTCTTCGTGGTCCGCACCGCCGGCCACACCATCGGCCCCGAGGTGCTGGGCAGCGTCGAGTACGCGGTGAGCGTGCTGCGTACCCCGCTGGTGGTGGTGCTCGGGCACGACTCGTGCGGTGCCGTCCAGGCGGCCCGTGCCGCGGCGGCCACCGGCACCGCGCCGACGGGCCACCTGCGTGCCGTGGTGGACGCGGTGGTGCCCAGCCTGCGCCGGGCCGAGCGGGCGGGGATCGACGACCTGGACGCGATCGTCGACATCCACATCGCGCAGACCGTCGAGGCGATGCTGGAGTCCTCCGAGGCGTTGGCCGCCGAGGTGGCCGCCGGCGGGTGCGCGGTGGTGGGCATGTCCTACCGATTGGCCGCCGGTGAGGTGCGGACCGTCGCGGCGGAACCCGCCGAGATGGCGGGCGTGGTCACTCCGGTGGGCTGACCCTCGGGCCGCCCACCGACACGGACGACGAGGGCCGCTCCGCCAGACGGCGGAGCGGCCCTCTCAGGTCGCCGGGACGCTGCTCAGAGCAGCGACACGTGTACGTGGTCCGTGTGGTTGGACGGGCCGCTGTAGGACCGCCACCGGTTCTCGGTCGGGAACCAGATCTGCCGGTTCCAGATCACGTAGTAGATGCCGAGCCGGTCGGCGTTGCGGACCAGGAAGGCCGCCAGGTTGTTGCCGTAGATCCGGGTGTCGTCGTTGTGCCAGGGGCTGAACCCGCTGTTCTGCAACGACCAGTCACAGGCCCGGCCCTTCGGGTGCTCGAACTTGTCACCGGGTCGCCAGCAGCCGACGAAGCGGTTGAAGCCGGCCCGCTTGACCTCCTTGTACATGTGCAGCGTGCGCGGCGTGATGCAGCCCGACGTGGTCGGGTCGTTCTGGTTGCACGACTCCGCCTTCCAACTCCCGTCGGACGCGCGGTTCGGTGCCACCCGGGCGACCGGTGAGGTGGCGGCCACCAGGCCACCGGTCAGGCTCTCGCCACCGACCAGGCGGAGCGACTTCTCCGCCTCGGTCTTCTTACGCGCCATGTCGTTGGTCAGCTTCTGCTGCTCGCGGACCTCGGCGTCGGACGCGAGCTTGGCCCGGTCCGCGCGCTCCCGGATCGCGTTGACCTCGCCCAACTTCTTGTCGTTGAACAGGTTCAACTCGTCGAGGGCGGAGGCGCGGTCCATGAACGAGTCCGGGGCGTTGCTCTGCAACAACATCGCTATCGCACCGACCCGGCCGGTCCGGTACGACTGCGTCGCGATCTCGGCGACCTGCGGCCTGAGCGCTTCGAGGTCGGCCTGTGCGCGACGCAACTCGACGTCGAGCTTGAGCTGCCGCTTCTTGGACTTCTCCAGCTGGTTCTTGGCCTTGGAGAAGTCGCGGTTGGCCGACTCGATCAGGTCGTTGAGCATCGGCGGGTCGTCGTCGTGCTCGGCGGGGCTGGGTGGGTTCGGCGCGGCCATGGCCGGCAGAGGTCCGGCGAACACGGCGAACGCGGCGAACACGGCCACCACGGGGGTCATCCAGCGGCGTAGGGGTGCCGTCACTTCTTTCCCTTCCATCGACCGCCGACCGAGTTAGCTGACGGGTTCGGAACGGAAGTGGCCCCTACCGCTGACGCGGATTCACCCCACCTACCTGGGTCCCCGGCTCGCCTCGCGGCGATTGGGCGGTGGCACCGCAGGCGCCGCTGCGCGCCTTCGGCGGTGACCGGCAGTGAGGTTACCCGAGAGTCCATGTCGGTCTCTACGCCCCGAACCTGACTAGATGCGTCATTTCGTAATCGCGATGGGTGACCAACGACACGGGCACGAACCGTGTCGGCAGGGGCGGTCACGCTGCGGGGTGTCACCATGTGGTGTCCGTGCTCCTGTCCGGATCGGGCCACCGCGAACCGGTGGCGGGGGATGTGTCACGCGCACGCGCGGTGCTGAGTGCGTGCAGTGCCTCGGACCGGTCCGAGCCGGGCCGGGGAGTCGGTGGGGTGGGGCCGTCGCCGTCCGGCCCGTCGTCG
>NZ_SISL01000587.1:0-3190 GCF_004307965.1 Verrucosispora sp. SN26_14.1
TGTGTCTAACAGACAGCGACCGGGCGGCGCGCTGGGCGGCCGCGTACAGGGCGGGATGGTCCATGGCGTACGCGGCGGCGGCCATCGCGGTCGCCTCGGCGCGCGGGTGGGGTGCCTGGTCGCGGAGGTGCACCAGCAGATCCGGGATGTTGATCTTCACAGGACAGGCGTCGTAGCAGGCGCCGCAGAGCGACGACGCGTACGGCAGGGAGGCGTTGTCGGCGATCCCGGTCAGTTGCGGGGAGAGCACCGCCCCGATCGGACCCGGGTACACCGAGCCGTAGGCGTGCCCGCCGGTGCGTTCGTACACCGGGCAGACGTTCAGGCAGGCCGAGCAGCGGATGCAGTGCAACGCCTGCCGGCCCACCTCGTCGGCGAGGACGGCGCTGCGCCCGTTGTCGAGCAGCACCAGGTGGAACGCCTGCGGGCCGTCGCCCGGGGTCACGCCCGTCCACATCGAGGTGTAGGGGTTCATCCGCTCGCCGGTCGAGGCCCGGGGCAACAGTTGCAGGAACACCTCCAGGTCGCGCCAGGTCGGCACCACCTTCTCCACACCCATCACGGTGATCAGCGTCTCCGGCAGGGTCAGACACATCCGCCCGTTGCCCTCGGACTCGACCACGGCCAGAGTCCCGGTCTCGGCCACCGCGAAGTTCGCCCCGGACACCGCCACCGGCGTGGTGAGGAACGTCTGCCGCAGGTAGCGTCGGGCCGCCGCCGCCAGGACCACCGGTTCGTCGGTCAGGGCCGGGTCCACCCCGGGCATGGCACGCAGGAAGATCTCCCGGATCTCGGCCCGGTTGCGGTGGATCGCCGGCACCAGGATGTGGCTGGGTCGGTCGTCGCCGAGTTGCACGATCAGCTCGGCCAGGTCGGTCTCCACCGGGGTGATCCCGGCGGACTCCAGGGCCTCGTTGAGGCCGATCTCCTGGGTCGCCATCGACTTGACCTTGATCACCCGGTCGCTGCCGGTGGCCGCGACCAGCTCGGTGACGATGCTGTTCGCCTCGGTCGCGTCGGCGGCCCAGTGCACCACTCCCCCGGCCGCCGTGACCCGTGCCTCCACCTGCTCCAGCAACTCCGGCAGCCGCGCCAACACGTCGGCCTTGATCGCCGAACCGGCCGCCCGCAACTGTTCCCAGTCCGGCACCTCGGCGATCACCGCAGCGGACTTCGCGCGGATCGTCGCCGTGGCGTGTCGGAGGTTGCGGCGCAGTTGCGGGTCGGCCAGGGCCCTCCGCGCGCCGTCCGGGAAGGGTTCCGCACCCCGCAACTGCCCCACACCCTGCGGTGCCGTCGCCGGCATGCCGAGAAAGGTCCGGCTCACGACCTCACCACCAGTTCGCCGCGTTGGTCAGGAGTATCGCCGCCCGGCTCGGTCGAGGCCAGGATCTCCGCCAGGTGCACGGTGCGCACCCCGGTCCGCAGCCGGGACAACCCACCGCCGATGTGCATCAGGCACGACGCGTCCCCCGCCGTGCAGACGTCCGCGCCGGTGGCGAGCACGTGCCGCATCTTGTCCGCCAGCATGGCCGTCGACGTGTCCGCGTTCTTCACCGCGAACGTCCCGCCGAACCCGCAGCACTGCTCGGCCGCCGGCAACTCGACCAGGTCCAGACCCCGCACCTCGCGCAGCAACCGCAGTGGCCGGTCCCCCACCCGCAGCACCCGCAGCGAGTGACACGTCGGGTGGTAGGTCACCCGGTGCGGATAGAAGGCACCCACGTCGGTCACCCCGAGCACGTCCACCAGCAACTCCGACAGCTCGTACGTGCGCCCGGCCACCGACTCGGCACGCGAGGCCAGCCGCTCGTCACCGGCCCGCCGGGCCACCACCGCGTGCTGGTGGCGTACCGACCCGACACACGACCCCGACGGCGCCACGATCACGTCGTACGGATCGAACACCCGCGCGTACCGGCGCACCAACGGCAACGCCTGCCCCTGGTAGCCGGTGTTGACGTGCATCTGCCCGCAGCAGGTCTGCCCCTCGGGGAAGACGACCTCATGCCCGAGCCGCTCCAGCAACCGCACCGTCGCCTTCGCCGCCTCGGGGAACATCGTGTCCGCCAGGCAGGTCACGAACACCGCGATCCGCACGTCACACCTCCGCCCGCCCCGCGATCGTCCGTGCCGCCGCACCGCCACGGTCAGACCGGCGGGGCGCGATCCGGTTGAGTCTGCCGCACCGGCCGCCGCCGCGCAGCCGGGTCCCCACCGTCCGACCGCCACCGGTGTCCGGGAACCGGCCGGACAGCAGACGGTCGGGCCACCGTGGGCGTACACCACCCCCGACGAAGGAGAACCGATGCTGAGAAGAAGTGGGGCGCTCGTCGCCCTGGCCGCCGTGGCGCTCGCGTCCACCGCCCTCGCGGCGGCACCGGCGGCGGCCGCGACGAGCTCCGGACCGGACATCCGGGTGCCGGTCACGTCGACCACGACGTATCCCGCCAGCGCCACCGTGCTGCTGACGTTCCCCGGCGGCCGGTGCAGCGGCTTCATGATCAGCCCCCGCACGGTGGCGACCGCCGGGCACTGCGTGCACACCGGAGGCTCCCGGGGCAGCTGGCGGACGAACGTCGTCGCGTACCCGGGGCACAACGGGACGACCGCACCCTTCGGCTCCTGCGCGGCGACCCAGCTCTTCGCACCACAGGGCTGGACCGGCTCGTTCACCCACCCCGGCGGCAGCGACCCGGCCTACAACTACGGGGCGGTGCAGCTCAACTGCAGCATCGGTAACGTCACCGGCTGGTACGACCTCGGTTACACCACCCAGCCGCTGACCGGCTCGTGCACCACGACGCACGGGTATCCGGCGGACCGGCCCGGACAGTGGACCAGCGTCGACCGCATCCGCTACGAGACCTCGACGCAGCTCTACACGTCGCACAGCTTCGGCGGCGGGCAGGACGGCAGCCCCGTCGCCTACACCCCCGACCCGGAGGACTGGTGCCCGCTGCCGCCGCGACTGGACTTCCCCTGGCCGAAGCCGCCCTGCCCGTGCCCGCTCGCCCGCACCGCGCTGGGGATCCTGACCAGCGGCCCGGACGGGGTCGGCCCCGGCGTGGCCTACAGCGTCGCCACCCGGCTCACCCAGCAGGCCGTGGCAAACCTCGCGCAGTGGCGGTGACTCCTGCCCACTCCGGCCGGGGCGGCCGTTCCCGAGTCCGCCCCGGCCCGGTCAGGC
>NZ_SISL01000588.1:0-3161 GCF_004307965.1 Verrucosispora sp. SN26_14.1
GCAGGTGGTGGTCGGCGGGCAGCGGCGGCCGTCCGGCGGCGATGTCGTCCAGCGCGGTCGCCACCAGCGCGCGGACCAGGCCGGCGACCAGGACCGCGTCGTCCACCGTCGGGCAGACGTCGCCGATGCGCAGCTCGACCGTCGGGTACTTGGCCGACAGCCGGGCATACCAGTAGAGCATCCCCTCGTCGAGCATCACCCCGCTGCCGATCAGCTGGTCGATCAGCCGTCGGTAGTGGTGGTGGGAGGTCAGGAACGGGGTCGGCGCCACCGACGGCCAGCGTTCCCACTCGATCGAGCGCCAGCTCGCGTACCCGGTGTCCTCGCCTGCGGAGAACGGCGAGTTGGTGGTCACCGCGTGCAGGATCGGCAGCCACGGCCGGACGTGGTTGAGCACCTGCACCCCGGTGTCCGGGTCCGGCACCCCGACGTGCACGTGCATGCCGTTGTTGCCCGGCCCCGGCACCAGCAGCCGGTACCGCTCGATCATGCGGTCGAAGCGGGGCTTGTCCACCACCGGCGGCACCGGTCCGCCGATCGGCCCGGTGCCGATGGCGAGCAGTCGGGCACCGGCCCGCTCGGCGGCGTCGGCGAGCCCGGCGCGGAGCAGGGCCAGGGAGTGCCGGATCGAGGAGAGTTCCAGCCCGGGTGGGCTGCCGATCTCGATCTGGCTGGTCTGGAACTCGCGTTCGACCTGGCCGTGCAGTTCCGCCGGTACCTGTTCCATGACCGCCTCGACGGCGGGCACCGCGGCGCCGCCGTCCGGGTCGACCAGCAGGAACTCCTCCTCGACTCCCACCGTGAGCAGGTCGGTCTCCTCGACCGGCCGGGTCGGCGCCGTCGCCACCTGCCTGACCATCACCACCACCGTCCGCTTCTGCCGGGGCGGTACGTCCGCGCCGTCGGCCGGCAATTACCCCCCGTGGTGGTCCAGGGAAACCCGCCCTGCTCGGTGCAAGGAGGGGTCCCCTGCTAACGCCTCGTGCATAGCAGGGGACCCCTCCTAACATCCGGCGGAACTGGAGCACCACCGATCGACATTGACAACTCTTCGGGCGGGACGTACAACTCCTGAGAGAGCGCTCTCACACCTCCGTCCCGCAGAGAGGTACGTCCCATGACACCTGCCCCGGCGGCGCCCGCCGCCCTGCCCGCGCGACGCCGACTGCGGCTCGCGTTGGCCCTGATCACCGCCACCGTCACCGGCGTCGCCGGGCTCGCCGCGACCGCCGACGCCGCCGTGCCGACGCCCCCGTCCGGGTGGAGCCTGGTGTGGAGCGACGACTTCACCGGCGCCGCCGGCACCCTCCCGTCGTCCAACAACTGGATCATCGACACCGGCACCAGCTACCCGGGCGGGCCGCCCAACTGGGGCACCGGCGAGATCCAGACGTACACCAACAGCACCGCGAACGTCAGCCACGACGGCGCCGGCAACCTGCGGATCACGCCGCTGCGCGACAGCTCCGGCCGCTGGACCTCGGCCCGGATCGAGACGGTCCGCAGCAACTTCAAGGCCCCGAGCGGCGGCATCCTCGCCATCGAGGGACGCATCCAGATGCCCAACGTCACCGGCGCCGCCGCCTCCGGCTACTGGCCCGCCTTCTGGGCGCTCGGCGCGCCATACCGGGGCAACTACCAGAACTGGCCCGGCATCGGCGAGTTCGACGTGATGGAGAACGTGAACGGGCTCAACACCGTCTGGGGCGTGCTGCACTGCGGCGTGGCGCCCGGCGGCCCGTGCGACGAGTTCAACGGCATCGGCGGCTCCCGGGCCTGCCCCGGCAGCACCTGCCAGTCGGCCTTCCACACCTACCGCTTCGAGTGGGACGCCTCGACCAGCCCCCAGCAACTGCGCTGGTACGTCGACGGGCAGCTCTACCACTCCGTCAGCCAGTCCCGGGTCGGCGAGCCGTACTGGTCGCAGATGACCAGCCACGCGGGCTACTTCCTGCTGCTCAACGTGGCCATGGGGGGCGCCTTCCCGAACGGGGTGGCCGGCAGCACCACGCCGACCTCGGGCACCGTGCCGGGGCGGCCGATGCTCGTCGACTACGTGGCCGTCTACAGCCGTGGCGGCAGCACCCCGCCCACCACGCCGCCGCCGACCACCCCGCCCCCGACCGGGGTGCGGGACGCGTACGGCACCATCCAGGCCGAGTCGTACAACGCGCAGAACGGCGTGATCGTCGAGGCGTGCTCCGAGGGCGGGCAGAACATCGCCGCGCTGCGCAACGGTGACTGGGTCCGCTTCGACAACGTCGACTTCGGCTCCACCGCGCCGCGCGACTTCGTGGCCCGGGTGGCCTCCGGCGCGGCGGCCGGCGTGAGCGGTCTGGTCGAGGTGCGGATCGGCAGCCCGACGAGTACGCCGATCGGCAGCTTCGCCCTCGCGAACACCGGCGGGTGGCAGAGCTGGCGTTCGGTGCCCGGCAACGTCACCTCGGTAACCGGCCGGCACACCGTCTACCTGACGTTCAGCAGCGGCCAGCCGAACGACTTCGTCAACGTCAACTGGTTCCAGTTCCGCCGCTGAGCACACGCTGCCCGGCAGGGCGGTGCTCGTCGCGCACGCGGGTCCGTGCAAGGAGGGGTCCCCTGCTAACGCCTCGTGCATAGCAGGGGACCCCTCCTAACAACCTCACACCAACCCTGGACAGAAATAGTTAACAGTCTTAATAATGAGCGCCAGGTCGATGCCCATGGATTTCCGTCCGGTCTGGAGGCTCACATGAAACGGTCCAGAACCCTGGTGCTCACAGTGGTCGGCGCACTGGCCGCCGCACTCGGTGCGGTCTGGCTGGCGCCCGCCGCGTACGCCGCCGGAGTCACCGCCAGCTTCGCCAAGACGTCCGACTGGGGCTCCGGTTGGGAGGCGAAGTACACCATCACCAACGGCAGCAGCAGCACGGTCAACGGCTGGAGCCTCGCCTTCGACCTGCCCAGCGGCACCACGCTCGGCAGCTACTGGGACGCGTTGCTGACCTCCAGCGGCCAGCGCCACACGTTCACCAACCGCTCCTGGAACGGCACCATCGCCCCCGGCGCGTCGGTCTCCTTCGGCTTCCTCGGCAGCGGCTCCGGCGTACCCGCGAACTGCCGGCTCAACGGCGCGGCCTGCGCCGGCGGCACCACCCCGACCACCCCGCCGCCGACCACCC
>NZ_SISL01000589.1:0-3161 GCF_004307965.1 Verrucosispora sp. SN26_14.1
GCCCAGCGGCGCCGGGTCGGCCCGGCCGGCACCCGCCTCCCAGAGACTCTCCTTGAACGACTCCAGGCTGCGGTCCGAGGCGGTGCCGAAGCCGATCCGCCGGCCGGAGGGCAACTCCACCTCGGCGACCAGCGGGAAGCCGGCGTCGGCCAGCGCCGGCCGCAGCGGCGTACCCGGACCGGCCGGCACCAGCACCTCGCCGGGTCGACCGGAGGCGGCGGCGGAGAGCGCCACCGGATCGACCGCGTCCGCCACCTCCAGGTAGGACAGCACCGGCGCGCCGGACGCCCCGGACGCGCGCAGCGCCACCGGCAGCAGGGCCGTCGGGCCGGGCATCAGGTGCACCGTGACCTCGGTCGGCAGCCCCGCCTCGGCGGCACCCAGCCGCGCCGGCAGCTCCTCGGTGCCGCCGGCCAGCACCAGCACGGTCAACCGGGCACCACGGACGTCACCGGCGCACTCGCCGGCCACCCGGACGACCTCCTCGGCCAGGGCGGGGTCACGCCCGTCGTACCCGAGGACCACCGTCGCCCGGCGCGCGCGTCGCAACGCGCCCGGCACCCAGACCCTCAGGTGCCGGACCACCACCTGCCGCCCCACCTCATCTGCCACCCTGCCGTTCTACCGCACCGCCCGGCCGGGACGCGGCCGGGACGGGTCAGTGCGACGCGGCGGCCGGGACGGAGATGCCGATGCCACCCCGGGTGTCGCCGCCGTACCTGCTGATCTCGGCGGCCAGGTCGAGACGGCCGATCCGGGTACGGGCGTCGAGCGCGGCGTCGTCCAGCCGGTCGGCCGGCACCAGCCAGACCACCTCGAACTCCAGACCGTCCGGGTCCTGCCCGTAGAGGCTCTTGGTGGTGCCGTGGTCGGAGGTGCCGACCAGGGCACCGGCCCCGGCCAGTCGGCGGGCGGTGGCGGCCAGCTCGTCGAGCGTGTCCACCTCCCAGGCCAGGTGGTAGAGGCCGACGGTGGCCCGGCCGGCGGTCGACCGACCGGCACCCGCGCCGATCTCGAAGAGGCCGAGGTCGTGGTCGTTGGTGGAGTCGGGTGCCTGGAGGAAGGCAGCGCCCCGGAACCCCTCCGGGGTCATCGGCACCCGGCGGAAGCCGAGCACGTCGCGATAGAAGGCGACGCTGCGCTCCAGGTCACTGACGTAGAGGACGGCGTGGTTGAGGCGATGGATTCCCATGCCACCGAGGCTAGCGCGTTTTAGTTGAGCGTTCAACTATCTCCGCTATGATGGGCGTCATGACCCGCTGGCTGGACCCGGACGAACAGCGCACCTGGCGAGCGTTCCTGACCGCGTCCCGCGCGTTGATGGAGGCGCTCGACCGCGAGCTGCAACGCGACGCCGGGATGCCGCACGCCTACTACGAGATCCTGGTCCGACTCTCCGAGGCCCCGGAGCGGCGACTGCGGATGAGCGACCTCGCCGAGGCGAGCGGCTCCTCCCGCAGCCGGCTCTCGCACGCCGTGGCCCGCCTGGAGGCCGCCGGCTGGGTCCGTCGGGAGGACTGCCCGACCGACCGGCGAGGGCAGATCGCCCTGCTCACCGACGACGGCTTCGCCGCACTGGCCGCCGCCGCACCCGGCCACGTCGAGGGGGTACGCCGCCACCTCTTCGACGCGCTCAGCCCCGCCCAGGTCGACCAGTTACGCCGGATCAGCGAGGCATTGGCCGATCGCCTGACCCGCCCCTGACCGGATCCTGACCGAACCACTCCGGCGCGGGTCTTGTACATAACGTCGTCGGATGAGCACGATGGGGCGTGCCCTCCGGCTTCGGTGAACTGACTGATCAGGCGCACGACCTGGTCTCCTCCGGCGATCTCGCCGGCGCTCAACGGCTCCTCGCCGACGCGCTGACCGGCGCCGACCCGCGCCCGGCCAACGCGACACCCGAGATGGCCGAGGCGGCCGGCCTGCACGCGCGGGTGCTGGTCGCCCTCGGCGAGCCGCACTCCGCACGAGGCTGGGCGGCGTACGCGTACGCCGCCACCACCCGTCTGCACGGCCGCTCCGACCCGCGTACGGTCGCCGCCGCGGCCACCCTCGCGGCGGTGCTGCACCGGGTCGGCAGTTGGTCCCGCGCCGCCCGGCTGTACCAGGAAGTCATCATCGAGCTGACCGCCTCGGACGGGCCGGAGTCCCTGCGGGTCCTCGCCGCACACGCCGACCTGGCCACCGTGGAGTACGCCCGTGGCCAGTGCCAGGTGGCCCGCGACCGCCTCCAGGACGCGTGGGAGCTGCACCGCGAGGTCTACGGCGACGGGCAGCCCAGCGGCATCAAGATGCTCGCCCGGCTCGGCTCGATGCAACGCGACTGCGGGCAGTTCACCGAGGCGCAGGACCACCTCGCGCTGGCCCGGGAACTCGCCCGTCGGCACCTCGCCCCGGACGACCCGTTGACCGCCCAGGTGGCGTCGCTGTCCCGGGCCCCGGCCAACCCCGACCACGTCTGCGCCGACACCCCGCCGGTGGGCGCGGAGGGCTCCGTCGTACCGGCCGCGCGGACCCCGTCGCAGGGTGACGCCCCGCCCAGCGGTGACTGGGCGGCCACCGCCGCCGCCCCGCCCGACTGGTCCGACCACGACACCGACGACCGGCCGGACGATCCCCGCGCGGACTGGTCCGGGACCGATCCCACCCGGCCGCCGACCGCCACCCCACCGGCCTCCGGCCCGGCGTCGACCTGGACGGCGGCATCGTCCGCGCCGGCACCCGACCCGACGTGGACGGCGTCCGCACCCCCCGACGCCGGGACCACCCCGAACTGGACGGCGTCCGGGCCGGCGGGGTCCGGAGCGGACCCGGGCGGTTGGCCCGACCCGGACGACGTCGACCGGGACTGGACGACGTCGACGGGAGCCACCCCGAACTGGACCGCCGACGACGCGGCGTGGGACGGGACCGGCGGTCCGCAGGGCTGGCCCGCCGAGGCCACCGACGGACGGACCTGGCCGGCGGGATACCAGGCGGACTGGCCCACGGAGAGCACCGGTCCGGCGGGCTGGCCGGCGACGGGCGACCCGGCGGATGCCCGCTACGCCGGGGAGCAGCACCCGCCCGAGGGCTATCACCCCGGTCAGGGCCACCCGGCCGGTCAGCAGCCCGCCGGGGCGGCGTCGCCGGTGCCGACCCCACGGCCTGTCTCTGAT
>NZ_SISL01000059.1:0-20561 GCF_004307965.1 Verrucosispora sp. SN26_14.1
GCTCGAGTACCCCGAAGGGCCTTTCCGCTCGACTTGCATGTGTTAAGCACGCCGCCAGCGTTCGTCCTGAGCCAGGATCAAACTCTCCAACAAAAACCTATTGGAAAAGCAAACCCCAGCAACAAAATGTTGTTGCCAAAGGAATCCCCACCAACCAAGCAAAAGCTTGGCCAGCACGGGGTATCATAAAACAATTTGGCACTGGCTTATCAAGCACCCTGTTGAGTTCTCAAAGAACAACCACACACCACACCACGATCCTGCATTTCTGCCTGACCGCGTCTGGGGCAACCGCTCCAAACTATCTGAGCCGCTCTCGGAGTGCAACCTGAAGAATCAGACTTTTACTCTGTAGCTTGCTCGGGACCCGCGCTGACGCACGCCCATCGGGCGGTCGTTTCTGTCGCGGGAAGCGGCAGACCGGCGATCACCATCTCTGGCGACCCACCCGGCTCCCTGCCGGCTTCAGCACTCTACCCGGTTGGCTTCGCGATCGCAACTCCGTCTTAGGGAGTCTCTCGCACCACCCGGTCTCAGTCTCAGGTCGACGGTGTCGACTCGATCCTGGCGCCCGTTCTCGGCCGGTTTGCCCCGGCCTCCCTCGTGCAGAGAGAAAGTTACGCGGACGTCCCGGAGAAGGCAAATCAGGATCCGTCGATGGTCTTGTCCGTGGGGCCAGTCGGGCCGGGCCGGGGGCTGCGAAGGCGAATGCCAGTCTCCCCGGGTCTCCCCCCGTCGGCACTCGACCACCCTGCGGTGGAACCTGTCCTGTCGGCGACGACCGGGACAGACCAGGACGTGCCAGAGTGTCTGGCATGGATGACGTGTCCCGGCCCGCCAGTCCGGTCCTCGCCGAGGACGCGCTACTCGGGCTTCTCCTGCCGTTCTGGCAACTGATCATCGGTGCGTTCGTGCTCTTCGCGGTGGTGGCCTCGATCGGACGTCTGATCAAGCGCGGCCCGTCGCGGATGAGTACGGCATTACTGGTGACCGCCGCCGCCATCGCCGGCTTCGCACTGGTGGGCGTCCTGCTACAGGGGTAGCGCCGTTCACATCCGCCGGTTGGCCAGGCTCGGCAGCTCTTCCCGGATACGTTCCAGCCGGGTCAGGTCGATGTCGGCCACCGCGAATCCGGGACCGTCGGGCACCTGGGAGAGCACCGAACCCCAGGGGTCGACCACCATGCTCCGGCCGTAACAGGTGCGGGCGGGTTCGTGGTCGCCGGTCTGGCCGGCCGCCGCGACGAAGCACTGGTTCTCGATCGCGCGAGCACGCAACAAGACCTCCCAGTGGTCGCGGCCGGTGTGCATCATGAACGCCGCCGGCACCACCAGCAGGTGGGCGCCTCCGCCGGAGGCGAGCTGCCGGTAAAGCTCCGGGAACCTGAGGTCGTAACAGATCGACAGGCCGACGCGTACGCCCTCGACGTCGACCACCACGGGACGGTCACCGGGTGCCACCGTGGCGGACTCCCGGTACGAGACTCGGCCGGGGATCTCCACGTCGTACAGGTGGATCTTGCGATAGCTGGCGGCAAGGGTGCCGGACCGGTCGAAGACCAGCGTGGTGTTCCAGGTGTGTTCGGGGTCCGGGCCGGACTCGTGGAACGAGCCGGCGATCAGCCAGACACCCCGTCGACGGGCGACGTCGGCGAAGAACCGGCCGACCTCGCCGTCGACCGGCTCCGCCGCAGGCATCCCCTTCGACGGGCCGAGGTAGTCGACGTACTCGGGGAGGAGCACCAGGTCGGCGCCGGCGTCGGCCGCCCGATCGATCAGGGCCTCGGCGGCGACCAGGTTCGCCTTACGGTCGTCCCGGGAGTTCAGCTGGCAGACAGCGACGCGCATGCCTGCCAGCGTACGACCGAACTGCCGTGGACGGCAGCGCGAGCACCTGGCACCGGCCCGATCAGGCCGACTTCTCCTCGCGCTCGCGCCGCGCCCGACGGCCGGTGAACTCGCGCGGGACGATGGTCGGGTTCACGTTCTCCAGCACCGCGTCGCGTCCGATGAGCACCCGGGCGGCGTCGGGGTTGCTGGGCACCTCGTACATCACGGAGAGCAGGACCTCTTCCATGATCGCCCGCAGACCACGGGCACCGGTGCCACGCAACATCGCCTGGTCGGCGATCGCCTCCAGCGCCGGGTGCTCGAACTCCAGCTCGACGCCGTCCAGCTCGAAGAGGCGTTGGTACTGACGGACCAGCGCGTTGCGGGGCTCGGTGAGGATGCGGACCAGCGCGCTGCGGTCCAGGCTGCGCACGCTGGTGATCACCGGAAGCCGGCCGATGAACTCGGGGATCAGCCCGAACTTGAGCATGTCCTCGGGCATGACCTGGCTGAAGATGTCGTCGGTGGACCGCTCGGAGACGGCCCGGAGACGGGCACCGAAGCCGGTGCCGCCGTGACCCGTACGCGCCTCGATGATCTGGTCCAGCCCGGCGAAGGCACCACCGCAGATGAACAGCACGTTGGTGGTGTCGATCTGGATGAACTCCTGGTGCGGGTGCTTCCGGCCGCCCTGCGGGGGAACGTTGGCGACCGTGCCTTCGAGCATCTTCAGCAGCGCCTGCTGCACGCCCTCGCCGGAGACGTCCCGGGTGATCGACGGGTTCTCCGACTTCCGGGCGATCTTGTCGACCTCGTCGATGTAGATGATCCCGGTCTCGGCACGCTTGATGTCGTAGTCGGCGGCCTGGATCAGCTTGAGGAGGATGTTCTCCACGTCCTCGCCGACGTAGCCGGCCTCGGTGAGGGCGGTGGCGTCGGCGATGGCGAACGGGACGTTGAGCATCCGCGCCAGCGTCTGGGCCAGGTGCGTCTTGCCGCACCCGGTCGGACCGAGCAGCAGGATGTTCGACTTGGCCAGCTCGACGCCGTCGTTACCGGAGCCCGGCGCACCGGCCGCCTCGGCCTGGATGCGCTTGTAGTGGTTGTAGACCGCGACGGCGAGCGCCTTCTTGGCCTGCTCCTGCCCCACGACGTAGTTGTCGAGGAACTGGCAGATCTCCATCGGCTTGGGAAGCTCTTCCCACTTCACCTCGCCGGACTCGGCCAGCTCCTCTTCGATGATCTCGTTACAGAGATCGATGCACTCGTCGCAGATGTAGACCCCAGGGCCCGCGATGAGCTTCTTGACCTGCTTCTGCGATTTACCGCAGAAGGAGCACTTGAGTAGGTCGCCACCGTCACCGATCCGTGCCACCTACGTTCTCCCTGCACTCATCGGCCGGAGCCCCGGCCACGACCTGCGGACGCTTACGCTCCGCCCGTCTTCTTACCCCGCCGGTCGCCCGGCTAAGTGGTACGGACCCGACGTTACCCGCTGTCGGAGTTTTCTCCGACCCCCAAAACGGGTGTGTCAGAGGCCGGCGGGCAACAGACCCCGCCGGCCTCTGGCCTGGTAACGGTCAGCTGGCCGAGTTGGCGGCCAGCAGTCCCTTCTTGCGGCTGGTGAGGATCGTGTCGACCAGCCCGTACTCGCGGGACTCCTCGGCCGTCATGATCTTGTCGCGGTCGATGTCCTTGCGGACCAGGTCGACCGCGCGGTTGCAGTGCCGGGAGAGCATGTCCTCCAGCTGGGTCCGCATCCGCAGGATCTCCCGGGCCTGGATCTCGATGTCCGAGCCCTGCCCGTAGCCGCCCTCGGTGGCCGGCTGGTGGATGATGATCCGCGAGTTCGGCAGCGCCATCCGCTTGCCCGGCGTGCCCGCGGCCAGCAGCACGGCGGCGGCGGACGCGGCCTGACCCAGGCACACGGTCTGGATGTCCGGCCGGACGTACTGCATGGTGTCGTAGATCGCCGTCATGGCGGTGAACGAGCCACCGGGCGAGTTGATGTACATGATGATGTCCCGGTCGGGGTCGGTCCCCTCCAGGGTGAGCAGCTGGGCCATCACGTCGTTGGCCGACGCGTCGTCCACCTGGACGCCGAGGAAGATGATCCGGTCCTCGAAGAGCTTGTTGTACGGGTTGGACTCCTTGACCCCGTACGACGTGCGCTCCACGAACGACGGCAGGACGTAGCGGTTGTGCACGGCCGCGAACTGTGGCGGCAGGCTCAGGTCGGTCATCGTCTGCTCCTCGATCAGCTCAGGGTCCCGGCGCCCTCGGGAACCTGGGCGGCCCCGGTGATCACCTTGTCGATGAAGCCGTAGTCCACGGCCTCCTGGGCGGTGAACCAACGGTCACGGTCCGAGTCCGCCTCGATCTGCGCCGGGGACTGGCCGGTGTGGGAGGCGACCCGTTCCTGGAACATCCGCTTGGTGTAGAGCATCTGCTCGGCCTGGATCGCGATGTCGGCCGCGGTACCGCCCATGCCACCGGAGGGCTGGTGCATCATGATCCGGGCGTGCGGGAGGGCGTAGCGCTTGCCCTTGGTGCCCGCGCAGAGCAGCAGCTGGCCCATCGAGGCCGCCATGCCCATCGCCACGGTCGACACGTCGTTGTCGATGAACTGCATGGTGTCGTAGATGGCCATACCCGAGTAGACGGAGCCACCGGGCGAGTTGATCCAGAGGTTGATGTCGCGGTCCGGGTCCTCCGCAGCGAGCAGCAGCAGCTGCGCGCAGATGCGGTTGGCGACCTGGTCGGTCACCTCGCTGCCCAGGAAGACGATCCGCTCCTTGAGCAACCGGTTGTAGACCGAGTCGTCGAGGTTGCCAATGGTGTCACCGCCACGGGCGTCAATCGCCCGGAGCGGCTTCGCTGGGATGTGCATGTCGGTCATGGCAGCCCTTCGCTCTCCGTACCGTCGTGTCCGACACTAACCGCTGCGCCGGGCGGCAGAGCCCCGGTCCGGGCACTGTTCGCTCTCAGCGCAGGACCCCTGAGAGGCGTACCCGGCAAAGGAATCGGGCCACCACCCACCGCTACCGGCGGACGGTGGCCCACCCCCGCGATCAGTGCTCGTGCGCGTGCTCCTGCTCGCTCGCCTCACGGAGAGCGTCGAGGCTCACCTCGTTGCCGGCCGAGTCCTTGATCTTGACGCGCTCCATGACCGAGGCGAGCGCCTTGCCCCGCCGCACGTCGCCGTAGACCGCGCCGGCCGTGCCGGAGCGGACCAGCTGGTCGTAGTACTGCTGGGGGGCCATGCCGGCGCGCTGGGCGCGGTGCACGATCTCGTGGCCGAACTCGTCGTCGGAGACCTGCGTGTCCTCGGCGTCGGCCAGCGTGTCGAGCAGCAGCTGGACCTTGACGCCCTGGGTGGCGGCCTCGGTCAGCTCGGTGTCGATCTGCTCCTCGGTCTTCTCCTCGGCGGAGAGGTAGTCCTCCATCGAGGCGCCGATGCGCTCGAGCTGGTCGACCATCGCCTGCTTGCGGCTCTCCACCTCGTCGCGGATGACGCCCTCCGGCGCCGGCACGTCGGCGACCTCGACGAGCTGCTCGAGGGCCTTGTCCCGGGCGGCGTAGATCTGCTCGACCCGCTTGCCCCGGGTGACCCGCTCACGCAGGTCGTCGCGCAGCTCCCCGATGGTGTCGAACTCGCTGGCCAGCTGGGCGAAGTCGTCGTCCAGCTCGGGCAGCTCCTTCTCCTTGACCGTCCGCACGGTCACCGCCACGTCAGCGTCCCGACCGGCGAAGTCGCCGCCGACGAGCTGGGTGGTGAAGGTGGTGTCCTCGCCGGCGGAGAGGCCGACCACGGCCTCGTCCAGGCCCGGCAGGAGCTGCTTGCTGCCCACCTCGTGGGAGATGTTGCTGGCCGAGCCGCCCGGCACCTCCTCGCCGTCGACGGTCGCCCGCAGGTCGATCTGCACGTAGTCGCCCTCGGCGGCCGGCCGCTCCACGGTCTTGAGGGTGGCGAAGCGCTCGCGCAGGCTCTTCACCTGCTCGTCGATCTCGCTGTCGTCGATCTTGAGCTCGTCGACCGTGACCTCGATGCTGGCCAGGTCGGGCAGGGTGATCTCCGGCCGGACGTCGACCTCGGCGGTGAAGTTCAGCGAGTCACCGTCGTTGAACTCGGTGATCTCGACCTCGGGGCGACCCAGGGTCTTGAGGTCGTGCTCGCGCACCGCGCTCAGGATGTTCTGCGGGATCGCCTCCTGCACCGCCTCGTTGAGCACGGTGCCCCGGCCGACCCGCTGGTCGATGATCGCGGACGGGACCTTGCCCCGGCGGAAGCCGGGAATCTGGATCTGCTGACCGATCTCCCGGTACGCCTTCTTGAGGCTCGGCTCGAGCTCGACGAACGGCACCTCGATGGCGAGCCGCACGCGCGTCGGGCTCAGAGTCTCGACGGTGCTCTTCACAGGCGTACTCCTTGACGGATCTCGGTTGTCTCTGGGGCGCTCTTACAGCCCATAGAGTGTAGGCGAGCCGGCACGGCGGGCCGGCAGCGCCCGGGAACCGCACGAACGGCAGGACCCGGAACGGTGACCGGCGCCCGGGTCGACCCGGCCGCGAGCGGCAGTCGGGGTGGCGGGATTTGAACCCACGGCCCCTCGCTCCCAAAGCGAGTGCGCTACCAAGCTGCGCCACACCCCGTGGCGACGTGCAGTCTATGCCGTCGGTCCGACAAAGGGATGCCGGGGCGTCACCCAACGCGCCGAACGGGATGAACAGGACATCGCGGCCGTTACCCACCATCCCCGGCCATCCGTACCGCCGCGCCGACGACCGCGCGGACGCCGCACCGGATACGGCCGCGCGGGGCAGACGCGCATTGGGTACGCTGTCGGCGCGCCCTGATCCGTCGGGGCGTACGCGGGCGTAGCTCAATGGCAGAGCTTCAGTCTTCCAAACTGACGGTGCGAGTTCGATTCTCGTCGCCCGCTCCAGCACCACCGGCCCAGGTCAGCGGCGTTCTCGCCCAACCTGGGCCGCTGTCGTTCTAGCTCTCTTCGATCTTGCGTGCCATTGGCGTGCCAGTAGCACCGTCCGTGCCGCCCGAGGTCGCTTCGCGTGCCTTCCGCGTGGCCTTCTTGCCCTTGGCCGGCTTCTGCTTGTCCTTGGGCTTGGGCTTGCCCGCCGCGCGCTTGGTCTGCTTGGTGATGCGGCGGTCCATGGCGTCGGCGATCTCCCGGTCCCGCTCGCTGTTGGCGTGCTGGTAGATCAGCGCCGCGCGCATGCTGGCGTGACCCATCCGGTGCATCAGGTCCCGCGTGCTGGCCCCGGTCGCCGCCGCCAAGTTGTTGCCGGTATGCCGCAGGTCGTGAAAGTGGAACCCCTCTGGCATGCCAGCCGCCCGCAGCGCCGCCGACCATCCGACTGCCCGCCGGAAGTTGCCGGAACGCAGCACCGCCCCCTTGTCACCGGTGAAGACCAGCGCCTCCGGCCCCTCCCCCACGAACTCATCCAGGTGATCGGCCAACACGAGCCGTGCCGCCGCCGGCAGCGTCACCACCCGATTGCCCGCCTCCGACTTCGGCGGCCCGAACTCCATCCGGTTACGCAACGCCGCCAGCTTGCGCGGCACCCGCACCGTGCCCGCCGTCAGGTCCACGTCCCCGCGCCGCAGCGCCGCCAGCTCACCCCAGCGCAGACCGGAGTACGCGGCGATGATCACCAACGCGGTGAACCGGGCCGGCATCCGTTCGGCGAGTGCGAGCACCTGGACCACGGTCGCCACCGGCCGCTCCGGCGTGTGATAGCGGTCATAGCCCGGGATGCGGCACGGGTTCTGCCGGATCAGCTCGTCCTCTTTGACGGCGGTGTTGAGGATCGCCCGCAGCAGCGAGTACGCCTTGACCGCCTGCGGTTCGCTCGTGCCGCCGTCGAGCAACGTGCGCCGCCAGGTGCGGATGGTCTGCGGCTTGATCGCGCCCAGGGCGAGCCCGCCGAGGTGCGGACGGATGTGCAGCCGGAACAGGTCTTCGTAGTTCTCGCGGCTGCGCGGCTGGAGCTTCCGTTCGGCGATCCACTTCCGGCCGTACGGCTCAAGCTTGATCTCACCCGCCTCCGGGGCCGACCACTCCCCCTTGATGATCTCCGACTCCACGACGGTCAACCACTTGCCCGCCTGCCGCTCCGTCTCGAAGGTGTGCGGCGCCTTCCGCTCCAACCCGTCCGGCCCGACGTACCGCGCCTGGAACCGCCCGGACGGCAACCGCCGCACGTTGCCGAAACGCCGCCGGCCTTTGCTGCCCGCCATCAGGCCACCTCCCCCAGGTATTCACGCAACTGCGCCCGGGTCATCGGCACCACCCGGTGTGTCTCGATGTACGCGGCCACGGCGGACGCCTCGAAACGCACCAGCCGCCCGACCTTCACGAACGCGATCCGCCGCTCAGCCACCAGCCGGCGTACGAATCGCGGCGTTGCCTTCAAGCGAGCGGCGACCTCATCGGCGGTCAACAGCTCGTCATCCATGCGGTTGTCCCTCCCCTGGTTCAGGCCGCGAGCGCGGCAGGTCGATCGGTTGCCGAAACAGCGACGGCTGTTCGCTGCCGGGCGATGTCGAGGTCCGCCCGCCATCGGATGCGGGCGGAGATGGCGCGCAGGAGGCGGTGTTCCAGTGGTGGCACGTCGGGGTCTTCGGGGCGGGCGAGTTCGAACCGGTAGCGGTTCGGCCCGTCTGTCTCGTCGGCCGCCTGGTCGTGTTCTTCGGTGTCGGCCATGCCGCCCGCGAGGATCGCCCGCACCCATGAGCGGTTGTCGGCGCGGTGGTCGGCGAGGGTTTTGCCGGACCACTGTCGGGAGACGAGGACGCGGCGGCCGGTGAAGCCGAGGGTGGAGCGTTGGTGGACCTTCCCGGTGCACCGCCCGGGGGTCAAGCCCGCCTTGACGCCGTCGGGCTGGACTCCGTACAGCAGCCAGTTGGCACAGGTCGGCGAGCACGGCAGCACTGACAGTTCCGCGTGGAGCCGGTCGAAGTGTGCCTTCTGCGCGTCGGACCGAGGCTTGGCCTGGTCGGTCAGGTCCTTCGTGACGTATTTGGTCACGTACCGGATGGACCGCTCCGCGTCCATAGTGCCCTGCTCGATGCCGCGTGCGTCGATGCGGCCGAGGCGGGCGACGTAGGCGGGCCGGCTGTCGGGTTCCTCCAAGGCGTCGAGCGCTTCACCCCACGTGGGCAGCGGCTCGCGCGTCTTCGGGTCGACGTATGCCTGTTGGTCAACGTCCCACACCGGCGGCTTGTCCACCCGATAGATCGGCTCGTTGAAGGGTGGCCACCACACCTGGTGATACGTCGCTGCGGCGATCTGCTTTAGCAGCCGACGGGGCAGGGTGCCACGGATCGCGAAGTGCGCGTGTGGGGCGAGTCGGCGTTGCAGCTCGACGGCGCCCGCGTATTGGACGTTCCAGCCGGCGGCCCGCCGGACGTTCTGCCACCACCGGTCCAGCACCCGCGCGAAGTGGATCGCATCCAGCGCAGCCCGCCGGTAGTCATACGTGGTCGGGTCGACCGGAGTCCCGAGCACCTCGTCATACGGCCCGTGTCGTTGTCCGCACTCGCACGGGGCGACGTAGGGGCCGCGCCGCAGGTGTGAGTGCACCGCCCCGTGGGAGCCGAGCGTCAACGTCACGAGCATCGACGGGCGGTGCGTCTTGCCGGTCTTCCCGGAGTAGGCCCGCCCGACGGTGCGCGGGTCGACGGGCAGGCGGGGTAGGTCGGGTGAGTCCTGCCGCCGCCTGGTCGACCGCTTGCGTCGTGGCCGCTCGTCGCGGTCCTTCGGGGTGAGGTGCCCGCGCAGGCTCGTCTCTGCGAGCGCTTCGTCCAGTTCGGCGATGGCGGCGTCTATCTCGGCCAAGTGTGCGACCCGTTCGTCCGGGGTCATCGGCTGGTACTGCACCGCTTCCCGTTCGAACTCCAGGTGCGCCCGGACCCGCACCAGCGCGAGGACGTCTTCCCCGGGCTCGTCGGGGCGTATGGCGGGTTCGTCGGCGAGGTGCCAGCCTTCCCGGATCTGCTGGATTCGTAGCCGCCTACCGCGCTCTGCGCACGGCGTGCACTTGACGGCGAGGGTGGCCCCGCAGGGCACCTCCACCACCTCGGTCACGCCCGTGGCGACGTCGGTCCGGCGGAGGGCGAGGGGGCGGATGCAGACGCCGTTCTGTTCGGCGAGCTGCTTGAGCGCGTCCTTCGCGAGAGGCTTGCGCAGTCGGTCGGCCCGTGACCCCGGCCGAGGCCGCTCCACGCTTGCAGCGTCGGTGGCCGGGGTCGCGTTGGGGATGAGTTCGAGTTGGCTCACCGGTCACCCACCGGACCGGCGGGGGTGCCGTTGCGCGGGGTGAACGCTGCCGCCGGGACGGGCACCAGCCCGGGACGCCGCTCGATCGATGGCACCGGCCGCAGGATCGCCGGGCGAGGCTGCTCGCCATCGACATCCCGGACGACGGTCGCCGCCTGGTCGTCGTTGGAGGGCATTGGCACTGGCACCGGCAGCGCGTTGCTTCCGGTCGGCTCGTCAGCGCGTCGTTCGTCATCCGGCTCGGCGACCGGTGCCGGTACGGGTGCGGTGGAGAAGACGAGTTTGGACAGGCCGAGGAACGCCAGCGCGGGCACGGCGGACAGGAGCCAGCCGGACAGACCAGGCTTGGCCACGGCGAGTTGCGCGGCCAGGGACAGTGAGACGGCGCAGACGAGCAGGAACATCGGATAGCCGATCGGCCCGCCGGTGCGGCGGCGTTGCCGGATGGTCAGCAGCGCCGCCAGGGGCAGCAGTTCGGAGATGGCGGCGTTGGCCCAGCCGAACCAGTCCCCCGTACCGGGCGGGGAGTTCGCCATGGTCCAGTCATGGACGTGGGTGAAGGAGGCTGCTCCGGCGAGCCCGCCGACGACGAGGACGATGAGGACCAGGACCAGGCCCTCTATCCGTTGCGCGGTGGTCTTCACGCCGTCGCCTCCTTCTCGGGGGTGGGGTGGTCGAGGTGGCGGTAGGTGCGGCCGAGGGAGCGGATGTCGTCGTCGGTGAGGTAGCCGAAGCGGACCCGGACGGGTTCACGGACACCGTCGAGGACGACGAACCCCACCCCCGGCTGTGTTTCGGGGATGCGGTCGCAGAGGGCGCCTCGGTCGCGGGCGGCGTCGCCGAGGACCATGTCCACCTGTTCCGGCTCGGTCAGCCGGAGACCGATGCGGGTCGGGAACAGGTCCCGGAACGGCAGCACGTCCTTACGTGGGTCCTGCAACGCGGCGATGACGTGCACGCCGACCGCGCGGCCCTGGGAGAGGAGGAGTCCGAGGGATTCCTTGATCCGGTCCCGGACCTTCCGATCCGTGATGTACGCGGTCAACGCCGCCAGCTCATCGATGACCAGGACCAGCAGCGGTTCCTCGACCGTCGGCACGTGCTGGCGGGTGACCCCGCGCAGCCGGGAGGCGCGTAGCCGCATGCGCTTGACGGCTTCGTCGAGGACGCCGGCCATGCCGTCGGGGTCGTCGTAGGCGAACCGGGCGAACAGCGGCACCCCCGCCGCCAGTTCCATGCCGCCCTTCGGGTCGAACGCCCACACCTCCACCAGGCCCGACCGGATGCCGCCGGCCAGGGAGCGGATGAGCGACCACAACACCGAGCCCTTGCCCGCCCCGGTCGCCCCCGCGATCAGCACATGCGAGCCCGCCAACCGCAGCCGATACGGCTGCCCGTCCTCCCGCACACCGAGCGGTAGCCCGCCCAGGTCGGGCGTGTCCGCCACCGGCAGCGGCGCCACGACACCGGCAAGCGGGTCGCGGCGCATGAAGCGGACCACCACCCGGTCAGGACGGCCGGTGGAACGGGCTTGCCCCGTGTGCTGCCGGAACGCATACGCGAGACGCTCCGCCGCCTGACCCCAGTCGTCGGGAATCTGGCCCGGCAGCATTCGCACCGTCAGCTCATCGCCCCAACGGTCACAGCGCACCCGCAGTAGCCGGGGCACGTAGCGGTCACCGCCGAACACCGTCGCCAGGCCGCAGGTAGCCATCACCGACGCCCACCGAGGCCGATACACCACCAACGCCCGCACCCGCGCAACCAGCGGGTACCAGCCGAACCGCAGCCAAGACGCGGGTTGCCACCGCCACCATCCCAAGCAGCCGGCCGCCACGGTGGTGACGACGCCCGCCAGAACCAGACCACCGAACTCCGCCCGCACCCACAGCGCGAGCGCAGCCGGAGTGGTGAGCCACCAGTAACGAACAGCCAGGACGGTCAGACGGAACAGGCCCCGGGCCAGCCACCAGAACACCAGCAGCCAGCCCGGCACCCGCCACGCAGGAAGACGCACATTCATCGGCGCAACCGGGATCTTGTCCCCCGGAATGACGTTGATCAGAGGCACACGCCACCGCCCTGACCACGGCCGCCCCGGCCCAACGTGGTGATGCAGGGTCGGCAGGACATGCGCCGCAGGTCGAACCGGCGCGGCTTCACCCACCGCGAACAACGCGGACAACGGATGGCGTAGACCACGCCGAAAGCCGGCGGCAGCCGCAGCACCGACCGGACCGCCGCCTCCACCTCCCACAGCGCGTGCCGCAGGTCGGCCACGCGAGTACGGACCACGACGAGTAAGGCCCCGACCAGCAGCGGCACGGCCGCGATCAGGGCAGGGTGAACTACGGTGGGCATCACGCCCTCCTTCATCTGACGAGGGATGGGAGAGCGCGGGACGGGCCGGGACTCTTGGCGGGGAAACGACCCGCCCCGCGCGCCAAAACCGAAGCGATCAGGCAGCCGCCGAACCCGGCGACGACGACGCCGGCCGCAACGCCGACGCCCGCAGCGAATACGCCATCCGGGAACGGCAGTCACCCGAGGCGCGGCCCGGCTTGCACCGCTGCGAATCCACGTACGGGGTCAGGGTCAGGCCCTCGAACTCCACCGCAGGCGGGTAGCCCGGCACGGTGGACGGTGGTGGCACCGGCTGCTGCGCGGCGACCACCTTGACCTTGACCTCAGTGGAGCGGCCGAACTTCCCGGCCTCCGGGTCCAGGTCCATCACCCGCACCACCCACACCCGCTCCCCGGACTCCTTGTCCCGCGCCTGGTTATCCGCCTCACCCCGCCGCTCAAAGTCGATCTGCGGCGACACGCCGAGGCACAGCGCCCCGGCGGGGA
Source organism: Verrucosispora sp. SN26_14.1 (assembly GCF_004307965.1). NCBI lineage: Bacteria > Bacillati > Actinomycetota > Actinomycetes > Micromonosporales > Micromonosporaceae > Micromonospora > Verrucosispora sp. SN26_14.1. The sequence continues at coordinate 12,980 of NZ_SISL01000059.1, forward strand.
AGACGTACTCGGACGGGACCGGCACCTTCAACGTCATCGGAACCACGGGAGCAGCCTCCTAGCCTCACCAGCTATCACCCTGACAACCGGTTGAGCTAACAAGTTACGTCAGCTTGTAAGCACAAGCAAGGTCCAATGCGAGTCGGTTGCACAATGTGGCGATCGGACCGAAGGCGGCAGCGAGGGGGCTTGGATGCGAGAGCGCGTGACAGCCGACCGGCTCACCCTCGTGAGCACTGCGGGCCGATGGTTCCACCTGCACCGACCAGTGCTGATCGAGGGCGGACAGTCCTACTGGATCGACTATGAGACCAGCGAACTATGCGTCGACCGAGGCAACGGCCACATCACACGCGCCGCTGGCTGGGTGTGTCGCTGAGCCAGCGGAGGATAGACAGCACTCAGGACACGGCGTAGGTGTCTTCGATCTCGTGACGGCTGCCGGGCATGACCAGGACCGAGGTCATGATGGGGTCGCCGGAGGCTTGGTGCAGGGTGATGACGACGCTCATCACCGACTCGTCGGCTGGCACGTCCAGGGCGTCGGCCTCGTCCAGGCTGACCCGACGGGCGGTCATGCGTTCGGTGGCGTAGTCGGCCCGTAGGCCCTTCTGGCGCGCGATGAGGTCGAGCAGGCCGCCCGGGATGGGTGCCGGTTTGGTGATGTCGGTGCCGACCGCGATGTCCACCGGGACGAAGGTCGCGATGAGGTCGACCGGCCCGACCTCGGTGACGGTGCGGCGGCGGCGTTCGTAGACCGGCGTACCTTCGGGGATCTTCAACTCGGCCGCGATGCGGGGCGTGGCGAGCACCGGGCCGACGTGCAGGATTTCCGTGTCGCCCGTCTCGTCCAGCTCGACGGCGTCGCGGGCGTACTCCGGTGAGGTGCGGCCGGCGGCGGGCCGGCCGCGCACGAAGCTGCCCTTGCCTTGCTGCGACTCGATCCAGCCGTCCTGCTTGAGGATGCCCAACGCCTTGAGCACCGTCGGGCGAGACACCCCGAACTCGGTACAGAGTTGGTTCTCCGACGGCAGTGCCGCACCGGGCGCGTAGTCGCCGTCCTCGATGCGCTTCCGCAGCGTGTTCAACACGCGCAGGTACTTCGGCGTCGGAATCTCGTACGCCATCGCGGGCCACCCCACCTATGAACGCTGCATGAATTACAGCAGCTTATGAGTTGTTTGCATAACAGAACAAGTCAGCTCAGCCGTTCGGTGTCACACCCTCGACCGCAGCGGCCAGCCACCCCGACCAGGACGCCGACGTCACCACCCGTTGAGCCAGGGCTCTCTCTGCGCCGGTCGGCCGGCACCGCAAGTTACGGAGCCAGACTCGATTAAGGTTTTGTTGAAGGGGCAGCCCGCCGTTCGACCTGGTTGATCATCTGGTTTGACGCCCCGTAGAGACGTCCGGCCCAGAGTGCCGAATCCGACCACTGTCGCAGATCATCTGGCGAACGCGTGTCGCCCATCACCCGACGGAGGACATCTGCCCCGGCGCCCTCACTGCCGAATCACTCTCAATAGAATCAAGGGGCCACGCAAGCGCGGCCCGCCCGCCGCACTCGGCCTGCTGGCGGCCTTCGGCCGGCATCGGCCGGCACGGCGGGCCATCGCCCCGAAGACAGGTCGAGGAGTCGATGCCAGTAGGCCCGACGGTGCCTGCTCCGGGACGTGGAACCTGAAGACGGCGGTGGAGACTGTCAGGATGCAGTCGACGATCCGGCGCCACCGCGAGTTGTTCGCATCCGTGCACAAGCGGCCCCTGATGTATCTGCTTCGGCCTGACTTCAGCTCAGCCGCCGCGTTCGTGCTCGGGTGCCACGTCGCCAACGAAGCGATCCTGACAGGCTTCCAAGAATGGCTCGTCACACGGGTGGGATGCGGGTCGAACGTCTTCTGGACGCACCTCGTCCTCAGGCTCACCGAGCCAGTCGGTCCCAAGAACCCACGCGAACTGGACCCCGATACTGATCGCAGAGCCTTCGACGCACTGTTCTCCCTGCTGGACGAGTTCCTTGCACTTCGGGAGGAACACGACAGCCTGCGCAGGGTCTATCGAGCCTACGAAGAGTGGCAGGTGCAGCGCGACGGCCAAGGCTGCCGGGAGTCCGGGGCCACGGATTGCCCTGTTGTGGATTGGCCACGTCCGACGTCTGTCGGCTGAGTAGGGCCGTGACGATCGCGGGGTCCCCGAGCACCGCCGAGGGCGGGGCGATCGCTGCCGCGCCGCTTCGCGGCTTGCCACCGGGTACCGGGGTCCAGGCACGCGGAGAGCCGGCGGCACGGCAAGCCGCCCCCGGCCCGACAGGCCGGGGGCGGTAAGCCACACACGCCGCCGGACAACCACGCGCAACTACCCGGCCGTGCCAGCCACGTGCCAGTAACCCGTGTCCCAAGGGGTCAGCGGCGGTCATGATCGGGCAACACCACACCCCTGCCGACCAGGCGATCCGGGCAGATCATGACAGCCGGAAACGATCTTCCAAACTGACGGTGCGAGTTCGATTCTCGTCGCCCGCTCCAGCACCACCGGCCCAGGTCAGCGGCGTTCTCGCCCAGCCTGGGCCGTTCTTTATGGCGATCCGGTCCCGCTCGTGAGGAGCAAGGTCGAATGTGAGCCTCTCGCGCGATACGGAGAGTCCTAGTCCGACAGCAGCCGACTCCGGACCTGGGAGGCGTCCTAGCATGGCCGAATGAGCAGCAGGTCAAGCCAGACGTCACCGCTGACCCGCCTGTTGAATCACCGGAACCTGACTCCTTGCGCCCCGCCCCAACAGGCTGGCATATCGGACGTGGAGCTTCGTGCCGTCATCGACGGCGACGCACCGAGCCCCGTACTGCTCCGGCGCCTGGCGCCCGCGCTCGACCTGCACACCGCAGACCTGTTCGTGATCGCGGGCCTGCCAGTGCCGGATGATTTGACGCCCCTGGATGCAGAGGCCCGTAGTGGGGTCGTGTCTCTGGTCTCAGCGGCGGTACGGCTTCCGGCGCAACAGCGAACCGGGCTACGTGAGAGCCTCCGTTCATTGCCCCAGATGGACCGCCTTCAGCCGTCCCCACCCCCGCCGCCTTATGAGCGGTATCCACCAGGTCCCGGCGCCATGATCCTGCGGATGCTCCACAACCGGAACCTCGGCTGGATGGGAGCGGCCAAGTGTCTTGCCCAGGTCACGCCCCACTACTTCGCCGCCTCCACAATCGGGCGGATCGGCCGAGGCGAGAAGGAGTTGACCGCCGACCTGGTCGCCGCTTTCGCCGCCCTGCTGGCCGTACCCGCCGACGACCTGGCCGCTCTGACCGGCCTCGAAGCCGGCGGAACGACAATGGTCAACCCAGCCGTAGAAGACGTGGCCTCACTGATCTGGGACGCCAGGCGCCTCACCGCCGGCCAGCTTGCGCAGGTCACGAATGAAGCAAGGTCCATGCTGTACGAACAGCGGCCCAGTCAGGACACGGCGTAGGTGTCTTCGATCTCGCGGCGGCTGCCAGGCATGACCAGGACCGGGGAATGATGGGTTCGGGCGGAGGCGCGCCCGTCGCGCTCGGCCTGCTGGCGGCCTCCGGCCGGCAAGCGATGACCGAAACAGCGGTAGACGATCTTCAGTGGCTCCCCGGCTGATCGCTGCGGATGCTACCGGTTGGCGTTGTGGCCCGCCCTGGGCGGGATTTCCGGACGCCCAAGGCGCTCCCACAGTAGTTTACGGCCCAAGCCGGCAGCGTAGAGATTTCCAGCGAGGGTGAGCATCACGAGGCTATGACTGCCCAGTAACAGAAACGCGACCACTGGTAGGCCGGTGAACAGGAGGACGCCGCTGTAGTAGACCCAGATGGGCAGCTGAAGCATTGAGCGCACGGGCCGATTCAACAGCGTGGGGGACGTGCCGGCCAAGGGCAGGGCCATCGTAGTGAAGTCGATGGGCTCGGCGTAGCGACCCAGGACGGCCTACCTCCAAGCGGGCGAGGTTTGGTCTCGACGAGCTCCGCCGGCCACTGTGCAGTGACTCTTGGGGAAGAGCGTTCACACAGGAGTGTCGGACGGTGGTGCCAGCCTTTGACCGTATGCAGCCTCTCGCCGTGCGTCACATCGTGGTCAGCATCCTCTACGGGCATTTTCTTCTCCGGGACGCGTGGTGCGATGCCGGTGACGACAGGGAGTCGTACCGGGATTCGGAGGGTCACGTAGCCGGTGCGTCGACGTACCAGATCGTCGTGCGGGCGCCGGCGGATCCACGGAGTGTGGGCCTTGAGCTACGGGTCTGGGGCGGCGAGCCCGAGCCCGATCGTGGCTCGTGGGACGAGTGTCGACAGCTTGATCTGCACTGCCCGACCGGTGAGCTGCTCGTCGAGCAGATCACTGCCGGAGCGGCGGCGGAGGTCGCTCTTCCGCAGGATGCCGGGGTGTACGGCGTCCGGGTCCATCGGAGCGGTTACGGCGACGCCCAGACGTTCCTCGTCGACCTGTGGTGGCAGACGCCGCTGCCGCCGGACGACGATGACGAGGACTTCTACGGCGATCTTCCGTGACGGTCTCCCCCAGCCGGTCAACCACGGTGGGCGGCCATCCAGGTGGTGGCGAAGTCGACAAGCGAACGTTGGGACATCAGCCGGGCCGTGGCGTTGCCGACGCGGCCGATCGTCGCCGCGCCGGTGGCCTCGAAGTCGGCGCCCAGTCGGATGAAGTCGCTCTCGTCGGTGACGACGTCCACCCAGGTCGTCCAGCGGCTCATGCCGTCGGGTTGGCGGACCGAGGAGCCGGTGGCGGCGCGTGGGGACGACGGGTGCCGCCACTCGGCCAGGTGCAGCGAGGTGTTGGAGTCGTGGCCGCAGCCGAGCAGAAGGACTTTGCCGTCGCGCCGGTACACCGCGCCGAGCGGTGAGGTCTCGCCGAGCGCGTCGTCGAGGCGGTGGCCGGCGACGATGTCGGCGGCGTCCGCGCCGAGGGCTGCGAAGGAGAGTTGCGGGTGGTCGCTGCGCAGGGCGCCCGGCCAGGTACGCACCACCTCGGGGACGGCGCCCATCCACCGGCTCGGGGTACGGGCGGGGTCGAAGCCGGGGGTCTGCTCGCGGATCACCGGCCACCACGATTCCGGTACGGGCGGATGCTGCCAGCCGGCCGGGTCGGTGTTGTGGGGTGTGTGCGTGGGGACGACGAGCGTGCCGTCCGGACCGAGCGTGGCCAGCAGGGCGCGCACCAGCGCCTCGATGCCTCCGGCCACGAACCCGAGGCTGCGGTTGGACGAGTGCAGAATCAGGACGTCACCCGCGTCGACGCCGAGCGCACGCAGGTCGGCGCTAATCGACTGGACGGTGTGCGGTCTCGCCTGGTCCATTGGACACAGTTTATGCCGGAGCAGCAGCTCCGGCGGGGAGGAGCGGGCATGTCGGACGAGCCGGAACCGGGCCTGGTGCCGGAGCACCTGCGGCCGGAGGACGACGACCGGGAGTCGGTGCTGTTGACCGTCGACGGTGAGCAGTTCCGGGTGAGCACGCAGGCCGGTCGGCCGGGGTCGTACGACTTCGACTGGCTCAACGGGCGCAACGACTACGGCTTCGGACTGACCAACTCGGGCGGACTCGCGTTGACCCGGGACGAGTTGGTGCAGGCGATCCGGGAGTTCCTCGCCGAGATCGATCCGGCGACCGGCTACCTGGCGGAGTGACGGATCGAGTGTGCGCCGAACCTCCCGGATCAATCCACTCTCGTGGATATCTCGGTACCATCCTGGCTACCGTCGACGCCTCCACCGGAGAACCCGGCCGGGGGCGCAGCCAGGAGGAGGAACCATGCCACTCCCCCGTCCGTTCCGGCGACGTCCGGCCGTCACCCGCGCGTCCCTCGCCGTCCTGCTCACCGCCGCCGTCCTGGTCCCGCTGACCGGCACGCCAGCCGCCGCGGCTCCGGCCACCGGCGAGATCAGGTACGCCGATTCGGCCACCGCCGTCCCCGGCAGCTATCTCGTCGTGCTCCACGACGAGTCCACGGCGCGTACCGGCGTCACACCGGCAGCCGTCGCCGACCGGCTGGCCGACCGGTACGCCGGACGCGTCGACCGGATCTTCACCGCCGCGCTGCGCGGATTCGAGGTACGCCTGAGCGAGCCGGCCGCCCGTCGACTCGCCGCCGACCCGGCGGTCGCCTTCGTCGAGCAGAACCGGATCGTGGCGCTGGCCGACCCGGGGGTGCAGCTCAATCCGCCGTCCTGGGGACTGGACCGGATCGACCAGCGGAACCTTCCCCTGGACGGCCGGTACGCGTACCCGAACACCGCGCCGGACGTGCGCGCGTACGTGATCGACACCGGGGTGCGCGGCACCCACCGGGACTTCGGCGGACGGGTCGGCACCGGCGTAGACCTGGTGGACGGCCTGCCGGCGGACGACTGCAACGGGCACGGCACCCACCTGGCCGGCACGGTCGGCGGCACCCTGCACGGGGTGGCCAAGCGGGTGCGACTGCACCCGGTGCGGGTGCTCAACTGTGCGGGCAGTGGCAGCATCGCCCAGGTCATCGGCGGCGTGGACTGGGTGACCGCGAACGCCGTCCGACCGGCGGTGGCGGTGCTGGCGCTGGGCGGTGCCGCGAGCAGCGCGCTGGACGCGGCGGTGACCGCCTCGATCGCCTCGGGCATCACCTACGCGGTGACCGCCGGCAGCGCCAACGGCAACGCCTGCGCCTACTCGCCCGGCCGGGTACCGGCCGCACTGACCGCCGCCGGCACCACGATCACCGACGCCCGGATGCCGTCGGGCAACTACGGCTCCTGCCTCGACCTGTACGCGCCGGGCGCGAACATCACCTCGACCTGGCACACCTCGGACACTGCCACCGCCACCCTCAGCGGCGGGTCACCGGCGACCGCGCACGTCGCCGGATGCGCCGCCCTCGCCCTGCAGGCCAACCCCGGCTGGAGCCCGGCCCAGGTCGCCGCCTACCTGACCGGGCGCGCCACGGTCGGCGTGGTCGGCGGAGTGAGCAGCGGCACCCCCAACCGGCTGCTCTACTGCGGCCCGTGACGGGCCGGTGACCGGTCGCGCAGGCCCAGCGGGCGGACAGCACGGACGGGTGCCGGGCACCGGGGGATGAACCGCGTCACGCCGGGTAAGCAGGCCGCCGTCCTGGTGGAGTGACGACCTCGGTCGCGGGCTGCGCGACCGCTTCCGGGCGGGTCGGCCGTACGGTCGGCCCGCCCGGTGTCCGCGCGGTGTCCCGTCGCGGCGTCGGGCTCAGCTGAACAGCCAGTTCCAGGCGTCCACGATCCACTGGGTCTGTTGCAGGTAGGCGATGCCCAGACCGGTCAGGAAGATCGCCGTGACCAGGTGCGCGCCCCGGGCGCTGCGGCGTACCCGACCGAGCTGCCGTTCCAGCACCAGCCGACCGATCAGCCGGGTGAGCGCGAACAGACCGGCCCCGACCAGCAGGCTCAGGATGAAGATCAGGAACGGGCCGACCAGGTCACCACCGCCCGAGATCGCCCAGATCCCCCAGCACACGAATGCGACCAGCGCGCCGGCCGCACTCCACTCCCCGCCCCGCTTGAGCTGGGCCACGTGCCAGCTCAGCGGCCGGCGCGGCGCGGGCT
>NZ_SISL01000590.1:0-3158 GCF_004307965.1 Verrucosispora sp. SN26_14.1
GTGCGGGCTCCGGCGCGGCCGGCTTCAACCGGACCGGCTGGCCGGCGACCACCAGCACCACGGCGTCGCAGGCGTCGGCGACGGCCCGGTTGACCGCGCCGAGCGCGTCGGTGAACGCCCGGCCCAGCGGCGTGGTGGGCACCAGGGAGAGCCCGACCTCGGGACTGACCAGCACCAGCCGTGCCGGGCAGTCCCGGACGGCGGCGGCCAGCTCGGCGACGGTGACGGTGTCGTCGGCCGGCTGGTGGGCCGGGTCGAGCAGCACCGTGACCCAGCCGCCGAGGTCGTCGACGAGCAACGTCTCGTCCGGCCGGGCGTGGGCGATCACGTCGGCCAGTCGACGCGGATCGTCCGCCGTCTCCTCGGTGCTCCAGGTCTCCGGCCGGCGCTCCCGGTGCGCGGCGATCCGTGCCGCCCACTCCGCGTCGTCGTCGCCTCCGCCGGCGGCGGTGGCCACGTACCGGACCGAGACCGCGTCGGCCACCAGGGCCTCGGCGAACTCCGACTTGCCGGAGCGGATGCCGCCGAGCACCAGGAGCGTGTTCCACCCGTCTAGGGACATGGCTCGTACCTTAACGGCCGGCCGGGCGGGAGCGGCATCGCAGGGCCACGCTCCCGCGCCAGCTCACCGAGGCTCGGGGGACTGGTACATGTAGTCGTTGGGGTTCACGTCCGCCGGCTTCGGGTCCTCCTGCCAGGCACCCTCGCCGGGACGGGCGACCAGGGCGTCGACCAGTTCCTCCCGGTCCATCTCCCGTGCGCCCTGGATACCGCCGCGTACCGCCATGTCGCGAAGCTGTGCCGTGTCCATCTCCGGGATGGGTGTCGTCATCGTCGCCTCCTGAAGATCCGGTTCCTCCGGAGATACCCGGCCCGGCGACGGTCAACCACGGTGCCGACCGCGCACCGCGACGCCCCCGATCGACGCCCGTGGCCGGGCGGTCGACCGTGCGGTGCGACTACGCTGGCGGAGGTCCCGTCCCCACGGGACATCAGCGGCGAGGGGAGACGCGCACATGGCGTGGAGCTGGCGGTACGAGGGCGCGAACGGCGAGTCGGTCGACGGGCCGGGGGAGTCGTTCGGCAGCCAGGCGGACGCCGAGTCCTGGATCGGCCAGACCTGGCGGGAGCTCGCGGCGTCCGGCGTCACCTCGGTCGCGTTGCTGGAGGACGACCGGGTGGACTACCGGATGAGCCTGCAACCTCCGGCGGAGTGATGCCGCCGCGGGACTCCGAGCCGCTGGTGCTGGGGGTACCCCGGGCCGCGTTCCGGCCCAGCCCGGTGTTCCTCGCACTGGTCGCGTTGCTGGTCACCAGCGCGTTGCTGACCTGGCACGGCGTGGGCAACGTCCGCGTCGCCGTGTTCGGCTTCGTGGTCACCGGCTGGCTGGTCTCGCTCTGCCTGCACGAGTACGCTCACGCCGTGGTCGCGTACCGGTTCGGTGACCGGGGGGTGGCCCACCGCGGCTACCTGACGCTCAACCCGCTCAAGTACAGCCACCCGTTGCTCTCCATCGCGCTGCCGGTGGCGGTGGTGCTGCTCGGCGGCATCGGACTGCCCGGCGGTGCGGTCTGGGTGGACCGGCACGTGATCACCGGCCGACTGCGGCACACCCTGGTCAGCCTCGCCGGTCCGGTCACCAACGTGGTGTTCGCGCTGGTGCTGGTGGCGGTGCTGCGTCTCGGCTCGTCGGGCGGCGGGCCGGTGGAGTTCTGGGCCGCCGTCGCCCTGCTCGCCTTCCTCCAGGTCACCGCCAGCCTGCTCAACCTGCTCCCGGTGCCCGGGCTCGACGGCGGCAACATGATCCAGCCGTGGCTGAGCCCGCCCTACCGGCGGATGTACGACCTCTTCGCGCCGTACGGCTTCATCCTGCTGTTCGCGCTGCTGTGGAATCCGACGATCGGCGGCTGGTTCTTCGACGCGGTCTTCGCCATCGGTGACGTCCTGGGCCTGCCGCCCCGGCTCTACGCCACCGGCCTGGACCTGGTCCGTTTCTGGCAGAGCTGAACCGCCGTCCCCGGCCGGGGCACGTGCCCGCCTCGGCCGGGGACGGGCCGGGTCAGGGCCGCTCGGCCGGCGACTCGGTACGCGCCGGGTCCCGCTCGGTGACCGGCTCGACGATCTCGTCGATCGCCTTGAGCAGACCGGCGTCGAGCTTCACCCCGGCCGCCTTCACGGTGTCGTGCACCTGCTCGGGGCGGGACGCGCCGACGATCGCCGAGGAGACGTTCGGGTTCTGCAGCACCCAGGCCACGGCGAGCTGGGCCATGGTCAGGCCGGCCTGGTCGGCCAGCGGCCGGAGCTGCTGCACCCGGGTCAGCACGTCGTCGGTGAGCCACTTGGCGATGAATCCGGCGCCGGACTTCTCGTCGGTGGCCCGGGAACCGGCGGGCGGCGGCTGGCCGGGGAGGTACTTGCCGGTGAGGACGCCCTGCGCCATCGGCGACCAGACGATCTGACCGATGCCCAGCTCCTCGGAGGTCGGCACGACCTCGCTCTCGATGACCCGCCAGAGCATCGAGTACTGCGGCTGGCTGGAGACCAGCGGGATGCGCAGCTCCCGGGCGAGGGCGTGGGCCTCGCGGATCTGCGACGCCTTCCACTCGGAGACCCCGATGTAGTGCGCCTTGCCGGAGTGCACGACGTCGGCGAACGCCTCCATCGTCTCTTCCAGCGGCGTGCTGTAGTCGTACCGGTGGGCCTGGTAGAGGTCGACGTAGTCGGTCCGCAACCGGCGCAGTGACCCGTTGATCGACTCCATGATGTGCTTGCGGGACAGGCCCCGGTCGTTGCGGCCCGGACCGGTGGGCCAGTACACCTTGGTGAAGATCTCCAGGCCCTCGCGCCGCTCCTGCTCCAGCGCCCGGCCGAGGACGTCCTCGGCGCGGGTGCCGGCGTACACGTCGGCGGTGTCGAAGGTGGTGATGCCGGCGTCGAGGGCGGCTCGGACGCAGGCGAACGCCGCGTCCTCCTCGACCTGCGAGCCATGGGTGATCCAGTTGCCGTACGAGATCTCGCTGACCATCAGGCCGGAGCGGCCCAGGTGTCGGAATTCCATGCCACGACCCTAGCCCCACCGGGGGTACGAACGGCCAGGGCGATCCTGGACGCATCGGTCGGCGTGGCCGCCCGGGGCGGCGACGCCGCAGGCCGGTAC
>NZ_SISL01000591.1:0-3157 GCF_004307965.1 Verrucosispora sp. SN26_14.1
ACGCCGACGACCCGCTCGGCGTCCGGCTGGCCGCCGCCGACCTGGCCCGGCTCTGCCCCTCGGTGCTGCGGCTGGCGAACCCCTCGGTGCGGGTGGTGTCCCGTCGCTCGGCCTTCGCCGCCGCGCTCGACCTGCCGGTGGCGCCGCCCGGCTACCGCCAGGACATGCTGCGCTGCCTCGGCCTGCTGCCCGGATCGACCGGGCAACTCTGGGCGGCGGCGGTCCGGCTGGTCGCCGGCACCCTGCCGCTGATCCGCCCGTACGCCGCCGAGGTGGCCGAGGTGGCCGGCGCCGACTTCGCCGACGCCCTGCTCGACGGGCGCCTGGACCGGTACGTCACCCAGTTGCGCCAGCCCGTCGGTCCCGCGCCGTCCGCCAGCCGGGAGCCCTCTCAGGTTCCGGCGCCGCGTGCGGGACAATGGGTCACTGTGCCCGTACCTGACGCGCCGACGAGCGGCGCCCACCTCTCCCCGCCGGAGCCGCCGGGCGGCCCGGACCGGCCGTCGCGACTCGATCCGGAGATCGCCGCACAGCTACGCCGCACCCCCGACGGCCTGGTGGCCGCCGTGGTCCGCCAGCACGACAGCGGTGAGGTGCTGATGGTGGCTTGGATGGACGACGAGGCCCTGCACCGCACCCTGACCACCGGCCGGGCCACCTACTGGTCGCGCAGCCGCCGCGAGTACTGGGTCAAGGGCGCCACCTCCGGCCACCACCAGTACGTCCGGTCCGTGGCCCTGGACTGCGACGGTGACGCGGTGCTGGTCAGCGTCGACCAGGTCGGCGCGGCCTGCCACACCGGCCAGCGCACCTGCTTCTTCACCGAACTCCCGGTCGCCTCCGGCGAGGTGACCTCGTGAGCGGGCGGTACGCGCGATCCGGGCATACCGGAGCGTCGGCATGACCGACGGCACGGTTAGCCCCGATCTGGCCACCTTCACCGACCTGGCCGCCCGCTGGCGGGTGGTGCCGGTCACCCGGCGGCTGCTCGCCGACGCGGAGACACCGGTCGGGGTCTACCGCAAGCTCGCCGGTGGGCCCGGCACGTTCCTGCTGGAGTCCGCCGAGCAGGGCGTCGGCTCGTCGGGACTGGCCTGGTCCCGATACTCCTTCGTCGGCGTCCGCAGCAGCGCCACCCTGGTCGAACAGGACGGCTCGGCGGCCTGGCTCGGTGAGCCGCCCGCCGGGCTGCCCACCACGGGCGACCCGGTCGAGGTGCTGCGGGCCACGGTGGCGGCGATGGCCGGCCCGCCCGGCGAGTCGGACGGGACGATGCCCCCGCTGACCGGGGGCATGGTCGGTTACCTCGGCTACGACCTGATCCGCCGCTTCGAACGGCTGCCCTCGCTCACCGAGGACGACCTGCGCGTACCCGAGCTGGGCATGATGCTCGCCACCGACCTGGTGGTGCTGGACCACTTCGACGGCTCGGCCATCCTGGTCGCCAACGCGGTCCTGCCCCCGCTCGACGACCCGGGCCGCGAGACGCAGGTGGCCGCCGCCTACCACCACGCGGTGGGCCGGCTGGACGCGATGACCACCGCACTGTCCCGACCGATCCCGCCGATGGTCTCCACGGTCCGCCGTCCCCGCGCCGGTGAGGTCCGCAGCCGTACCCCCGAGGGCGGCTACCCCAAGGCGGTCGAGGCGGCCAAGGAGGCGATCCGGGCCGGCGAGTGCTTCCAGATCGTGCTCGCCCAGCGGTTCGAACGCGACACCGACGCCGACCCGCTGGACGTCTACCGGGTGCTGCGCACCACCAACCCGAGCCCGTACATGTATCTGCTGCGCTTCGACGACTTCGACATCGTCGGCTCGTCGCCGGAGGCACACCTCAAGGTGACCGGCGAGGTCGACGGCGCGCGGCGCGCGTTGCTGCACCCGATCGCGGGCACCCGTCCGCGCGGGGCGACCCCGGAGGCCGACGCCCGGCTCGCCGCCGAACTGCTCGCCGACCCGAAGGAACGCGCCGAGCACGTGATGCTCGTCGACCTGGGCCGCAACGACCTGGGCCGGGTCTGCCGACCGGGCACCGTCGAGGTGCCGGAGTTCGCCACCATCGAGCGGTACAGCCACGTCATGCACATCGTCTCCACCGTGATCGGGACGCTGCGCGCCGACCGCACCGCCTTCGACGCGCTGGCCGCGACGTTCCCGGCGGGCACCCTCTCCGGAGCGCCGAAGGTGCGGGCCATGGAGATCATCGAGGAGCTGGAGCCGGTACGCCGGGGCCTGTACGGCGGCACCGTCGGCTACTTCGGCTTCGGTGGCGACCTCGACATGGCCATCGCCATCCGCACCGCGCTCATGCGGGCCGGGCGGGCGTACGTGCAGGCCGGTGCCGGGGTGGTGGCCGACTCCGATCCGGCCGCCGAGGACCAGGAGACCCGGAACAAGGCCGCCGCGGTGCTCGCCGCCATCGCCGCCGCCGAGACACTGAGGCCCGCTCGGTGAGCGCGAGGAATGTAGCGCAGCGGAGTCCCGCAGTCGCGAGCGAAGGGCGGGCTCGGTGAGCGCGAGGAATGTAGCGCAGCGGAGTCCCGCAGTCGCGAGCGAAAGGCCCGCCCGATGAGTGGGCAGGTTCGGTCCGCGTCGGGCCGGCGCGGGTTGGCGTACGCCGTGCTGCTCTGCCTGGCCGGTGCGGGGTTGGCGCTCTGGGCCGTGACCCGCACCTGGGCGCTGGACACCGACGTGGTGGGCGTACCGACGCCGTTGCTGGAGGAGGGGCGGACCGGCACGCAACTGCTGCCCTGGCTGCCGGCGCTCGCCCTGGTGGGCCTGGCCGGCGGCGGCGCGGTGCTGGCCACCCGTGGCCGGCTGCGGCAGGTGCTCGGCGGGTTGCTGGCGCTGCTCGGTCTGATGATGGCCGCCGGCGGCGGGTACGGGCTGGTCGCCGAGATCGGCGACGAGGTGGCCCGGCAGTGGCCGGCGCTCACCCTGCTCGGCGGCGTGCTGGCGGCAGCCGGTGGGCTGCTGACGGCGTTGCGTGGGCGGGACTGGCCGGCGATGGGTGCCCGTTACGAGCGCCGGTCCCGGCAGTCGGCACCGGCGGCGGGACCGATCCACGGGGCCGGCACCGTCGAGGCGTGGGACGCGCTCGACCGGGGCGAGGACCCGACCGAGCGCTGAGCGGCCCGGCCGGTCAGCCGACCGGCTG
>NZ_SISL01000592.1:0-3152 GCF_004307965.1 Verrucosispora sp. SN26_14.1
ACGAGACAGATCCCGGTGTCGGGGTCGCGCCCGCCGCACGTGTCGTCACCGCTCGTCGACGTCGCGACGACCTCCGTGTCTGGCCCGGGTCAGCTCTCCAGCCGGGCCAGTTCCTCGTCGACGATCGACGGGTCGAGCTTGCGGAACACCGGCTTGGGCGCGGCGAGCGGCCGGCCGACCGCGAGCGGCACCGACTCCCAGCGTGCGCCCTGCGTGTAGTCCCCGGTCAGCACCGGGTACCCGGGCCCGCCGTCGAGGTCGTCGACCTCCTCGATGACCGGCATCGGCGCGTGCACGCCGGTGCCGCCGAGCAGCTCGTGCACCTTCTGCGCGGAGTGCGGCAGGAACGGGGTGAGCAGGGTGTTGGCGTCGCTGACCACCTGGAGGGCGACGTGCAGGACGGTGCCCATCCGGGGCTTGTCCGCCTCGTCCTTGAGCTTCCACGGCGCCTGGTCGGAGAGGTACTTGTTGGCCTCCGCGACCACCTTCATCGCCTCGCCGATGGCCTGCTTCTGCCGGTGCCGGCCGATCAGGTCGCCGACCGTGGCGAAGCCGGTCCGGGCCACCGCGAGCAGCGCCTCGTCGGCCTCGGTGAGGCCGTCCGGGCCGATCGGTGGGATGGCGCCGAAGTTCTTCGCCGCCATCGACACGCACCGGTTGACCAGGTTGCCCCAGCCGGCGACCAGCTCGTCGTTGTTACGGCGGAGGAACTCGGCCCAGGTGAAGTCGGTGTCGTTGTTCTCCGGGCCGGCCACGGCGATGAAGTAGCGCAGCGCGTCGGCGTCGTAGCGCTCCAGGAAGTCCCGGACGTAGATGACCACCCGCCGGGAGGAGGAGAACTTGCGTCCCTCCATGGTGAGGAACTCGCTGGATACCACCTCGGTGGGCAGGTTGAGCCGTCCGAGCTGGCCCGGCTTGCCGCCCTTGTCGCCCTCGCCGGAGTAGCCGGCCAGCAGCGCGGGCCAGATCACCGAGTGGAAGACGATGTTGTCCTTGCCCATGAAGTAGTACGACCGGGTGTCGTCGTCCGTCTCGCCGTCGGCGTCCGGCTGGTGCCAGTACCGGCGCCACGCCTCCGGGTCGCCGGAGCGGCGGGCCCACTCGACGGAGGCGGAGAGGTAACCGATCACCGCGTCGAACCAGACGTAGATGCGCTTGTCGGTGCGGTCGCGCCAGCCGTCGAGCGGGATCGGTACGCCCCACTCCAGGTCCCGGGTGATGGCCCGGGGCTGGAGGTCGTCCAGCAGGTTGCGGGAGAACCGCAGCACGTTGGGCCGCCAGCCGTCCCGGCTGTCCAGCCACTGCCGCAGCACGTCGGCGAGGGCGGGCAGGTCGAGGAAGAAGTGCTCGGTCTCGACGAACTTCGGCGTCTCGCCGTTGATCTTCGACTTGGGGTCGATCAGGTCGATCGGGTCGAGCTGGTTGCCGCAGTTGTCGCACTGGTCGCCGCGCGCGCTGTCGTAGCCGCAGATCGGGCAGGTGCCCTCGATGTAGCGGTCGGGCAGGGTCCGGCCGGTCGACGGTGAGATGGCGCCCATGGTGGTCTTCGGCACGATGTAGCCGTTGCGGTACATCCCCTCGAACAACTCCTGCACCACGGCGTAGTGGTTCCGCGTGGTGGTGCGGGTGAACAGGTCGTAGGAGAGACCCAGGCCGTGCAGGTCCTCCACGATCACCCGGTTGTACCGGTCGGCCAGCTCACGGGGCTTGAGGCCCTCGGCGTCGGCCTGCACCTGGATGGGGGTGCCGTGCTCGTCGGTGCCCGAGACCATGAGCACGTCGTGGCCGGCCATCCGCATGTACCGGGCGAAGACGTCGGAGGGAACGCCGAAACCGGAGACGTGGCCGATGTGGCGCGGGCCGTTGGCGTACGGCCAGGCGACCGCCGCGAGAACGTGACTCATGCCCAGCAAGCGTAGTGACCCACCTGGGGCGGCTGCGAACCAATAGGCCCGCCCGCTCGACAATCCGGCGATTCCGGACCCTCGGCTGGTCCGATTTGTCGCCGACACGCTGCCTGAGCTGCGTGTCCGAGCATCCCCACCGGTGTCCAATGAAGCGCGTGACTGGCAGCCGCGCCGCCCGCGACCACGAGGACGGCCTTCCCACCGAGACCTGGCCGGATCCGGCCGCGTCGGCGCGTACCCATGCCGTGGCGCCACACCCCCGGACGGTGACGCCCGACGGGGCGAACCCGGCCGGTGGCGCCCTCGGCGAACCGGCGGCGCCGGAGCAGGGTGTCGAGGTGGAGCCGACCACCGGCGCCCCGGTCGGCACACTGCCGCACCGGGTGCCGGTGCGTTCGGCGCGGCATCTCGGCGCGGATCCGTTCGCCGACCCCGCCGACGTCGACGAGGAGGACACGTTCTGGGCACCGATCGAGGAGGTGCACTGGGACGGCACGCCGGTGCGGCAGGATCCGCCCGGCGAGCGCGGGCTGTTTCGTCGGCTCCGGCAGGTACGCCACCGGGAGCGGAGCAGTCATCCGCCCGACCCGCTGCCGGGACTGGCCGCGCTGGTCGGCCTGAGCCTCGTGGCGGCGTTCTTCGCCTGGGTCAGCGCGGGCCCGATCCTGCTCGCTGCCGGGCAGGGCACCTCGGGCACCGCAGTGGTGACCGGGTGCACCGGTGACGGGTTGACCCAGCGCTGCCGGGGGATCTTCACCGCCGCCGACGGCGGGTTCCGCACCCACGGCGTACGGGTCAGCGGGGTCCCGGAGCAGCGGACGATCGCCGGCACGGCGCTACCCGCCCGGGTGACCGGTCCGGACGCCGCCGTCGCGTACGCCGATCACGGTGTCGGTGCGCACCTGCGCTGGCTGCTCGGCCTGCTGGGGGTGCTCGGCTGCGGTGCCGGGATCGCCCGCTGGACCGGCGCGACGCGCCTGCCCGATCCACGGGGCCGTCGTTGGGCGGTCACCGTCGCCTTCGCCGGCCCGCTGGCGATCACGCTCGGCTTCCTCGCCGCCGCCTGGTGAGATGTAAGGAAGGGACCCTTCCTATACACGAGGCGTTAGTAGGGGGCCCTTCCTTACACCACCTGGTGCACGACGGCGTACACGTCACGGCGACGCAGCCCGAAGGCCGTCGCCACCTCGGTGACGGCGTCCCGGCGACTCTGGCCGGCGGCCTCCCGCTCGGCGACCGCGGCGC
>NZ_SISL01000593.1:0-3143 GCF_004307965.1 Verrucosispora sp. SN26_14.1
AGCCTGGCGGCGGGGTCGGGGTGGGCGTCGGGCCCGGCGGTACGCCCCCGCCGGCACTGCCACCGCTCCAGGTGTGCGCGCCACTGGTGGCGGTACGCCCGGCGGCCACCGTGAGCTGCGTACCGTCGGAGAACCGGACGGTCAGCGGGGTGGCGGAGATGTTGCTGGCTACGTAGGTGCGGGCGCCGTTGCGGTTGAAGACGGCGGCCAGCGGGTGGTCGGCGGTGATCCCGGTGTCGACCCGGCCCAGCCCGGCCAGGTTGCGGATCCAGTGGAAGGTGTGTGCCCGGCTCTCGCCCTCCTCCGGCGTGTAACCGGGGTTGGCGCGCAGTTTCGCCAGCGCCGAGTCGGCGTCACCGAGGGCGAGGAACTGCCAGTGGATGTCCTGCCACACGGTGGGTTCGCCACCGTTGTTGCGGACCAGCTCCTGGTACTTGATGGAGTTGTAGTTCGGGTGGTAGCCCAGGTACAGGTGGCCGCCGGTGATCGGCAGCAGGTTGATGCCCTGGATCATCTCCGGCTCGGCGCTGAACCAGGTGGCGTACGCACCGCCGTCGCCCCAGACCATGCCCACGTTCGAGTGCCCGAACCCGGCCGGGAAGTTCTCGTCGTTGACGTCGAACCAGTACTCGTGGATCGCCGCCGCCTGCGTGGTGTAGATGAAGATGCCGGCGTCCCGGACCGCGGTGTTGCCGGTGGCCTGCCCCCACTGGATCAGGGCGTTGGCGAAGTTCATCCCCTCGGACGACGACTCCTGGTTGTTGCCGCTGGCGAACGAGCCGTGCCCGGAGGCCCAGTCGTGTCCGGCGTAGATGTCGAAGTCCCGCAGGTACGGGAAGCGGGTGTCGGCCCGGTCGTAGTTGTTGGCGTCCCGGATCAACAGGTCGATCATGCCGCCGTACTGGTCCTGACGGGCCCAGGACGGGTCGAACTTGGCCAGCGTCGCGGCGGCGGCGATGTAGTAACCGTAGTGGAAGTGATGGTCGTTGAGCTCCTGGTCGGAGCCGTACGAGGCGGGGTAGCCGATCAGGGTGCCCCACCGCTGGTCGTAGTAGAAGAGGCGCTCGGTCTCGCCGGGTGAGGCGGTGAGCCAGTCGTTGAGCGTGGACCGGATGGCGTTCAGCGCCGAGGTCCGGGTCTCGGTGTCGCCGACCAGGTCGGCGATCTCGGCGATCCGGGAGGCCCGGCCGAGGCCCTTGCCGGTCCAGTAGGTGTCACCGCCGCGCTGGTCCATCGGGTTGCTCCGGACCGCCGCGAGATGCTGCCGCAGCGTGGTCAGGTCGGCCCCGGCGCCGGTGGCGACCGCCGGCAGCTCGGGCAGTACGCCGTGGAACCGCATCGAGGTGCGGAACTCGCCGACACCGGTGAGCACCTTCATCCGGCCGCGCGCCGACGGGTAGGTCGGTGCGATCGGGGTGGCGCCGGTTAGCGACTTCCACTGGTGCGGGTAGAGGCTCACCACGGTCCGCGTCTCGGTGCCCTCGCGCGGGGTGGTGGTGAAGGTGTAGCGGGTCTCCACCCGGCTGGTCGACTGGTTGTAGGTGTAGCCGACCCGGGTGCCGGTGACGTGGGCGTGCGCGTACTGGCCGTAGGTGGTGGCGAGCTGGGCGCGGGCCGTGGCGTCACCGGTGGCCGGCAGCAGGGCGACCGAGAAGTAGCCGCGTCCGGCGAGGTTGGAGCTGATCCGGGTACCGCTCACGGTCCAGGTGGCCCCGGACGGCGCGTACGCGACGTAGTCGTGGCCCCGGACGCTGAAGCTGATCCGGCCGGCGCTGTTGGAGAAGACCGTGAAGCCGCCGCCGTTCGCGTTGATCACCGCGTCGCCGCCGGTGGTGCGGAAGTACGCGAACGGCAGGCCGTGACCGATGGTGGCGCGCAGGGTACGGGTGCCGTCGCTCCAGTACGGGGTGACCGTCCAGTCGGTCCAGTCGGCGACCCGGACGATCGGCGCGGCGAGCCCGGCCACGCCGACCCGGATGTCCTCGACGTAGGGGTACTTGTACTCGCCGACGCCGGTCGCGGTGCCGCTGATGGCGGCCACCGACTCGGCGGAGAAGCCGAGTCCGTCGGTGACCGGTCGGTAGGACGCCGGGTGGGCGTGCAGCGGCTCGCTGAAGGAGCAGTTGAGCCGCTTCCACAGCAGCGAGGACCACCAGTCGTTGGTGGGGATCGGGCCGGGCGGCGCGTCGGCGGTGGCGAACTGCCGAGGGTTGGTGGTCATGTCGCCGCAGCCGCTGGGCAGCGGGCCGACGGGGGTGGTGGTGTAGCTGCCGGCGCCGACGGGCGCGGCCTGCGCGGGGGAGGTGGCGGTGACGGCCAGCCCGCCGAGGACGAGGGCTGCTGCGGCGGTGGCGGCCAGCAGCCGATGACGGGTACGGCGTGGGACGGGAGGTCGCATCTTTCCTCCATGGCGCGCCGGTCGACGGCGCGTTTCGTCGTCGTTTGGGGGGTTGATTCCGTGAGAGAGCGCTCTCTCCGGTGTTACGCGACGGTAGTTCACCGGCACGACCTGCGTCAATGTGTCGGACTTATGAAATGCGGATGACGCGGGACGGGACGTCTCCGGCTCAACGCGCCGGGGGTCGCTCCGGGCAGCCGTTCTTGCGGTGCCACGCCGCCACCTTCGCCGCCGGCTCGCGGTTGCCGCCCTCGCGCCACGAGTCGAGGTACGGCGCGGGCCAGATCACGCCCCGGCGGATCCACCAACCGTCCTCACCCAGGCACGGCGGGGAGATGCCGAAGTGGAGGTGGCAGACGTTGTTGGCGTTGCCGGTCCGGCCCACGGTGCCGAGCTGCTGCCCGGCGCGTACCCGCACGCCCGGCGCGATGTCGTCGGCGACCTCGGTCAGGTGGGAGCCGTAGTAGCGCACGCCGTCGTCGCCGAGCACCGACACCGACAGGCCACCGTTGTACGGCCCCTGCGGCCCCTGCCTGTCGTACCGGTCCCGGCGGCTGACCTCACCGATCGTGCCGTCGGTGACCGCCACGAAGGGTTCGCCGCAGTCGGCGAAGATGTCGGTCCCCGGGTACGCCGAGTGGGTCGGGTGGTAGGCCACCTTCGTCGCGCGTACCGGGAAGACGTGCCGGAGCCCGGCGCGGGTCGGACTGGCGGTCGCCGCCGGTTGGTCCGCGGTGTCCGGCGT
>NZ_SISL01000594.1:0-3118 GCF_004307965.1 Verrucosispora sp. SN26_14.1
GGTGGGTGCTGCGGCCCTGCCCCGTCCGGCGCGGGCGCGCGCTCGCCCGTCGGCGGGGACCAGGGCCACGGATCGAGTTCCAGCGGACCGGCGACGAACGCCCAGAGCGTCACGCCGCCGACCAGCGCGCCGACCAGCGACGGCACCGCGTCCAGTCCGTCCGCGCCGGCCCGGGTCAGCGCCGCCCCGGCACCGAGAGCGGCGAACGCCGCGATGCCGGCCAGGCCGACCACCAGGCGGCGTACGGCCAGCACGCCCAACAGGGCGGCGAAACCGGCCAGCAGCACCGCCGTCCCGACCAGCAGAGCGATCTTGTCGTACGTGCCGAAGACCGCGATGCCGAACCGCTTCACCGGCTCGGGGGCGGCGTCCACGACCAGCCCACCGACCGCCACCAGTGGGGCGGAACGGGGGCCGGTCAGCACCGCCACGACCTCGGCGGCACCGATGGCCGCCGCTGCGGCGGCGACACCGGCGAGGGCGGCGTACCGGGGTGTCGTACTGCTCACCGGTCCAGTGTTTCCGACCGCACGCCCGACCGGTAGTCACCTCGACCCGGTGTGACCGGGCCGGAACACACGTGGGGCGCACCGTCGTCGACGGTGCGCCCCACGTCCACGTACTCCTCGGGTCAGAAACCCGGGCCGTGCTGGTGGCCGTGCCCGTGCCCGTGGCCGTGGCCACCGGCGGCGGGCTCCGCCTCCTTCGGCTTGTCCACCACGAGGCTCTCGGTGGTGAGCAGCAGACCGGCGATCGACGCGGCGTTGGTGACCGCGTTACGGGTCACCTTGACCGGGTCGATGATGCCCGCCTTGGCCAGGTCGACGTACTCGCCGACGGCCGCGTCGAGACCGGTGCCCCACTCGGCGGCGATGACCTTCTGCACCACCACGTAACCGTCGTGGCCGGCGTTCTGGGCGATCCAGCGCAGCGGCTCGACCAGCGCCTTGCGCACGATCGAGACGCCGACCTTCTCGTCACCGGTGAAGCCCAGGTCGTCGTCGAGCACCGGCAGGATCTGGGCCAGGGCGGCACCGCCGCCGGGGACCGTACCCTCCTCGACCGCAGCCTTGGTCGCGGCGATGGCGTCCTCGATGCGGTGCTTGCGCTCCTTCATCTCGACCTCGGTGGCCGCGCCGACCTTGACCACCGCGATGCCGCCGGAGAGCTTGGCCAGCCGCTCGGCGAGCTTCTCCCGGTCCCACTCGGAGTCCGACGCCTCGATCTCCTTGCGGATCTGGGCGACCCGGTCGGTGACCTCGGTGCCCTGACCGCCACCGTCGACGATCGTGGTGTTCTCCTTGTCGACCACGATGCGCCGGGCGGTGCCCAGCACCTCCAGGCCGACCTGGTCGAGCTTGTAGCCCAGCTCGGGCGCGACCAGCTCGGCACCGGTCAGGATCGCCATGTCCTGGAGCATCGCCTTGCGGCGGTCGCCGAAGCCGGGGGCCTTGACCGCGCAGACCTTGAGGGTCTTGCGGATCGCGTTCACCACGAGGGTGGACAGGGCCTGGCCCTCGACGTCCTCGGCGACGATCAGCAGCGGCTTGTTGTTCTGGAGGACCTTCTCCAGCAGCGGCAGCAGCTCCTCGATCGCCGAGATCTTCTGCGTGGTGATCAGGATGTACGCGTCCTCCAGGACGGACTCCTGCGACTCCACGTCGGTGACGAAGTTCGGCGAGATGAAGCCCTTGTCGAACTGGAGACCCTCGGTCACGTCCAGCTCGGTGTGCAGGGCGGAGCCCTCCTCGACGGTGATCACACCGTCGCGGCCGACCCGCTCCATCGCCTCGGCGATCAGCTCACCGATGGTGGCGTCCTGCGCGGAGACCGTCGCGACGTGCGCCACGGCCTTCTTGTCGGCGACCTCGACGGCCTTGCCGAGCAGCGCCTCGGAGACCTTCGCGGCGGCCGCGTCGACGCCCCGCTTGAGGCCGGCCGGGTTGGCGCCCGCGGTGACATTGCGCAGACCTTCGCGGACCATGGCCTGGGCCAGCACGGTCGCGGTGGTGGTCCCGTCGCCGGCGACGTCGTTGGTCTTGGTCGCCACCTCCTTGACCAACTGCGCGCCGAGGTTCTCGTACGGGTTGGTGAGCTCGATCTCCTTGGCGATGGTCACACCATCGTTGGTGATCGTCGGCGCACCGAATTTCTTGTCCAGGACGACGTTGCGCCCGCGCGGCCCGAGGGTGACCTTGACCGCGTCCGCGAGCGCGTTGACACCGTGCTCCAGCAGGTGCCGGGCGTCGTCCGAGAAGCTCAGGATCTTCGCCATGAATGTCCCTTCGACGCGAGGTTGCCCCGGCCCGGCGAACCGGACCGGGGCAACGTCACTGATCGGTTGGTTACTTCTCGATGACCGCGAGGACGTCGCGGGCGGAGAGCACCAGGTACTCCTCGCCGGCGTACTTGACCTCGGTGCCGCCGTACTTCGAGTAGAGGACGGTGTCGCCGACGGAGACGTCGATCGGCACGCGGTTGCCCTTGTCGTCGATCCGGCCCGGGCCGACAGCGAGGACGGTGCCCTCCTGCGGCTTCTCCTTGGCGGTGTCGGGGATCACGATGCCCGAGGCGGTGGTGGTCTCGGCCTCGTTCGCCTGGACCACGATGCGGTCCTCGAGCGGCTTGATCGCAACCTTGGTCGCGGTAGTCACGGGCATACCCTCCTGGGGTACTTGGTTTCGTTACCGATCGGCATGCCGACCGGCGTCAATTGCCACATGCCACCGGGCGGGACCGTCGTCGCGGGTGCCGGTCCGCCTGGCGTTCAACCCCCGGGCACCAGGGCCCGGACGTTGGCACCCTCAGGGTGAGAGTGCTAATCGCAGGTTATTCCTCGGCTAGCACTCCGTCAAGGAGAGTGCCAACTCCCCACCTCGTGTCGCCACTCTTCCCCCACTCTTGCCCCCATACTCGCGCCGCCGTTAACCACAGACGACCGCCACCCGAGGCCCGCCACCCGGTCACCTGCCTCCGCCAGGAAGCCATCGACCGCCCGCAGCCGCTCGATCCAGGATCGAGTGGTATCCAGGCGACCGCGAGACCACTCGATCCTGGATCGAGCACGATCATGAACAGGACAGCGGCGGGCAGGACAGCGGCGGGCGGGGGCGGGGGC
>NZ_SISL01000595.1:0-3112 GCF_004307965.1 Verrucosispora sp. SN26_14.1
GTGCCAGGCCGTGTGCCAGCGCCGCCCCGATGCCACCGGCCGCGCCGGTCACCACCGCGGTGCCGTCGGTGAAGTCGAACCTACGCATCGACGGCACTCCCCCGTGGCGCGCCCGCCGCGTCGAAGCGGACCCCGGCGTCGGTGACCCGCCCGTAGCGCAGCATCAGCAGGTCACGCGGATAGTTCTGGTGCAGACGCCAGGGCGGGCGGTGGCCCTGCGACGGCAGGTGCGCCAGGCCACGGCGGACGTACCCGGAGGTCAGGTCGATCAGCGGCGCCCGACGCCCGTCGGGCGGGGCGAGCGGGGTGACCACCCGGGTCCCGGTGCGGTCCAGGTGGCGCAGCAGGCGGCACACGTACTCGGCGACCAGGTCGGACTTCAGCGTCCAGGAGGCGTTGGTGTAGCCCAGCGTCATGGCGAAGTTCGGCACGCCGGAGAGCATCATGCCCTTGTAGGCGACCGTCCCGGGCAGGTCCACGTCGACGCCGTCCACCCGCAACGTCATGCCGCCGAGCGCGAGCAGGTCGAGCCCGGTGGCGGTGACCACCACGTCGGCCGGCAGTTCCGCGCCGCCGGTGAGCCGGACGCCGTGCGCGGTGAACGTCTCGACGGTGTCGGTCACCACGCTGGCCCGCCCGGCGGAGAGGGCGTCGAACAGGTCACCGTCGGGCACCACGCAGAGCCGCTGGTCCCACGGGTCGTAGCTCGGCGTGAAGTGGCGGTCGACGTCGTACCCGGCCGGCAGCCGCCGGGTCACGGCCCGCCGCAGCAACGCCCGGACCAGCCCGGGCGCCCGCCGGCTGAGCTGGTAGGTGGCGGCCGTGGCCAGCACGTTCTTCGACCGGATCAGCGGGTACGCCAGCCGAGCCGGCAGGCGCCGCCGCAGCGTGTCGGCGACCGCGTCCCGGGCGGGCAGCGCCAGCACGTACGTCGGGGACCGTTGCAGCATGGTCACGTGGGCGGCGCGCCGTGCCAGTGCCGGGACCAGCGTGACGGCGGTGGCACCGCTGCCGATCACCACCACGGTACGACCCGAGTGGTCGAGGTCGGCCGGCCAGTGCTGCGGGTGCACGATCCGCCCGGTGAACCGCTCCTGCCCGGGAAAGTGCGGGGTGTGCCCGGCGTCGTAGCGGTAGTAGCCGGTGCAGGCGTACAGGAAGTCGCAGGTGAGCACCACGGTGTCGGCAGTGTCGGCACGGTGTACGTGCACCGTCCAGCGGGCCCGTTCGCTGTCCCACTCGGCACGGACGACCCGGTGCCGGAAACGGATGTGCCGGGTCACGTCGTACGCGTCGGCGGTGCGTCGCAGGTAGTCGAGGATCGTGCCACCTTCGGCGATCGCCGTCGGCGCGGTCCACGGCGCGAAGGAGTAGCCGAGGGTGAACATGTCGGAGTCCGAGCGCACCCCGGGGTAACGGAACAGGTCCCAGGTGCCGCCGAGGTCGTCGCGGGCCTCCAGCACGGCGTACGTCTTGTCGGGGCAGCGGCGACGCAGGTGGCAGGCGGCGCCGATACCGGAGAGCCCGGCACCCACGATGAGCACGTCGACATGGTCGGACATCGGCTCGCCTCCCGCTCCCCTGCTGGTGCCCCGGACCCTACCCAGCCCCGCCGGGCGGCCTACCCCACCCCGGCGCGCCCGGCCGCCGCGCGGTGCGCTACTCCCCGGCGGCGGTGACCAGTGTCGCCGCCGGGACCAGCAGGGCGCGTTCGTCGGCGCTCTGGGCGGGGTCGGCGCGGCGTCGCGCCACGGCCGCGTCGACCAGGGGTACGGCGTGACCACGGATCGCCCGCAGGTAGGCGCGCATCAGCTCCCCCGCCTCGGTCGCCATCGGCTGGTCCCGGTCCACGGCGACCTGGGCGAGGATGAGGGCGGTCATCGCCACGTCCAGCCCCGGTGCGCCGTGCCGCACGTTGTGCCAGTCGATCAGCACCGGCCCGGACGGTTCGAGGACGACGTTGTCCGGGTGCAGGTCCAGGTGCAGGATCCGCTCGCCGTCTGCCGCGTCGGGCAGCGGTGCGACGGCGTGCAGGCGGCGGTGCAGGTCGGCCAGGACCGCGGCGGCCGCCTCGACGTCGATTCCACCGGTGAGCAGCGCGTGCAGCATGGTCGGGCCGGACAGCCGCCGCATCACCAGATCCGTGCCGTCGGCGTGGTGCACCCGGGGCACCGGGTAGCCGACGGCGTGCAGGTGGGCCATGAAACGGGCCTCGACGGCCACGTCGCCGCCGGCGCGATAGCGGCGTAGGACCCGCTCGCCGTCCAGCGCGTACACGTCGGCTTCCCGGCCGGAGGCCAGGGGGATCGGGTCCGTCACGACAGCGACGGTAGCCCGTCGACGCGCGGTTCCACGGTGGACTTCGGGGGGACACTGTGCGTGGTCGACCTGTGTCACTCTGAACGACGGGGTCGGTCGCTGGAGGTGATGGTCACGTTACGCACGCAGCAACTCGTCGCCGTGCCGGACGTCCCACCGCTCGACGTCGACGTGCCCGTCGGGGCGACGGCGGCACTGGTCGCCGAACCCGGCGTGGGCACCTCCGTGGTCCGGGTGGTGGTCGGGTTGGTCGCACCGGTCAGCGGCCGGATCCTGGTCGGCGAGCGGGACGTCACCGACCTGCCGCCACCGCGTCGGCGCATCGGGTACGTGCCGGCCGGAGGTGCCCTGCTGCCGCACCTGACCGTCGGCCGCAACATCTCCTACGGCCAGCGCCGCCGCCAGCGGGTCCACGACGTCGCCGACGACTGGGCGTCCACCCTGGTCGACCGGCTCGAACTCGCCCCGACCCTGGGGCTCCGGCCGCACCAGATCTCGGAGGCGCAGCGGTTCCGGGTCGCCCTCGCGCGGGCCATGGCGTGCCTGCCCGAGGTGCTGGTGGTCGACCTGCCCACCCCGGTCGACGGGGTGCGCCTCACCCCGCTGCTGGACCGGTTGTCCCCACCGGACTCCCCCCGTGTCACCGTGCTGATCGGCTCGGGGCACCCCGAGGTGCTGGCCGAGGTGCCCACGCAGGTTCCGGTACGGGCCGCCGACGGGGCGACGGCGTGACCGCGGCCGGGCGACTGCGCCGTCGTACCCTGCTGCGGTCCGCCGTGGCGACGACCGTGGC
>NZ_SISL01000596.1:0-3041 GCF_004307965.1 Verrucosispora sp. SN26_14.1
GAACACCCCGGCCCGGCGGCACCGGCGGTGGCACGACCCCACCCGGTGGCATCGGCGGCGCGACGACCGTGCCCGGCGGCATCGGCGGCGCGGCACCCGGACCTGGCGGCACGGACGCGGCGCCGTGACTCGCGCCGGAGCGGTAGGTGGTGCCGCCCGGGTTGCGCGGCAGCGGGATCTCGACCCTGTCCTGACGCTGCCGCCGGTCCTTCCGGGACCGGACGATCAAGAGCGCGATGAGCAGGACGCCGAGGACGACCATGCCGACGCCGAAGTACATCACCGGCGATCCGCCGGAGGACTGCTCGACGGCCTGGACGGAGCGCACCCCGTCCGCGTCGGCGCGAGCCGGCGCGCCACCGATCACCACCAGGCCACCCAGGGGCACGCAGAGCGTCGCGAGGCGACGTACCGACATGATCACCCACCGTTCTTCCCCCTGACGGGGGACCGCGGTCAGGCTACTACCGGGGCACGACCCCGGCCGGTCGGCGAGCACCCCGCAGGTGGGGCGCATCACGCCGACGCCGGTACGCCGAGCCGTCACCGAGGGCACGACGCGACTCACTCTGGGTCGCAACAACCGTACGGAGTGCCACGAAAGTGTGCTTCTCCGGTAAATTCCCCGTGTGATCGACCGCGAGCAGGCCGAGCAGATCGCTGCGGTGTGGGCCCGTCGCGACTCGGTACGACTCGGGCACGAGTGTCGTCCATCGGTCACCGAGTTCGACCTCGGCTACGTGATCACCTCCACCGTCCCGACACCGGCCGGAGCGCTCCCCGGCGACCTGCCGGCGACCGTGGTCGACAAGCACACCGGCGAGGTCAGCACCTGGCCCCGGGTGGCGACCGAGGTGGTCCAGCGGCTCTACCGACGCAGCCGCCCGAGCGGGCCACCGGTGCCGCGCACGGTGGACCCGGCCGGTCAGCTCATGCGGGAGGTGCACCGGTCGCCCACGCCGACCGTCACCGCGCACCTCACCGTCGAGGGACGGATCTTCACCGCCCGGGGCGCGAAGGGCGACCTGCCGCTGCACCTCCATCCGCTGCTCGACGAGTACCTGGACGGGCTGCCGGCCGGGCACCTGGTCCGTGGTGCCGAACGGCACGCGGAGGTCGTGGTCGTCTCCGACGTGCTGCACCACCACGACCACCTCCGTGCCGCCGAGGGCATCGCCCCGATGTGCCTGGGCGACGCCAAGGGCCTGCTGGCGTCGGCCCGCGTCGAGGTGTTCCGGGTCCGTGAGCCGACGGATCCGCACGCCGGTCCGGCCGAGAGGCCCTGCGACTCGTGTCTGGCCCTGCTGGTGGACTTCGGCGTCCTGCCGGGCACCGCCCGGGACCAGCTCGCGCCCCGGCCGCCCGGCGAGGCACCGGATCCCGTCCCGGGCCGGTCTCCGCCGGAGGTCGTCGACACCGACCTCACCGACTCGCCTCACCTGTCCAGCACCCGACGCGGACCGGGTCAGCAGGTCTGGATCTCCCCGTTCGACCTGCGGGCGCGTCAGGTCGCGCACTCCGCCGACTCGCTCGCCGACTTCGGGGCGGTGATCGGGGCACGGCTGGTTCCGATCGGCACCGAGGAGCAGCACAGCATCCTCGCGGTGGACGAGCGGGGCCGGGTCTTCGCGCTGGACCAGGCCGGCGAGTGGTTCCTCGGCGCGGACCTGGACGCCGCCCTGGTCACCCTGCTGTCCGGTCGCGCCCCGGCGCGGGTACGCGACGACGGCTCCTGGTGAGGCGCGCTACAGCCGGAGACCGGTGAGGACGGTGACCCGGGGGTCGGTGTAGTCGTCCATGGCGCTGCGCAACCCCTCCCGTCCCACCCCGCTCCCCTTCACTCCGCCGTACGGCATCTGGTCGGCCCGGTACGACGGCACGTCACCGACGATCACCCCGCCCACCTCCAGCGTCCGCGCCGCCGCGAAGGCGACGTCCAACCGTCGGGTGAAGACACCGGCCTGGAGCCCGTACGCCGAGTCGTTGACCGCCGCGAAGCCGGCCTCGTCGTCGGTGACCCGGTCCACCACGAGCACCGGCCCGAACACCTCCTCGGCGCGGACCCTCGCCGTGTGGGGCACCCCGCTCAGCACCGTCGGCGGGTACGTCGCCCCGGACCGTCGGCCCCCGGTCTCGACGGCGGCCCCGGCGGTCACCGCCTCGTCCACCCACGCCTCCACCCGTTGCGCCGCCTCCTCGGAGACCAGCGGGCCCACGTCGGTGGCCGGGTCGGTGGGGTCACCGGTCCGCAGTTCCCGCACGGCCGCGACCAGTCGGGGCAGGAAGCCGTCGTAGAGCCACTCGTGGACGAAGACCCGCTGCACCGCGATGCAGGACTGCCCGGCCTGGTAGTTGGAGAAGGTGGCGATCCGCTGCGCGGCGACGGTGAGGTCGGCATCCTCGGCCCAGTCCGCGCAGATCAGCACCGCCGCGTTGCCGCCCAGTTCCAGCGTGACGTGCTTGTCGGGCACCGCCCGGCGGATCGCCGCGCCGACCGGACCCGAGCCGGTGAACGAGACGACCGGCAGCCGGGGGTCGGTGACCAGCTCGGCGGCCCGGTCGTTGGGCAGCGGCAGCACCGAGAACATCCCGGCCGGCAGGTCGGTCTCGGCCAGGATCTCGCCGAGCAGCAGGGCGGTCAGCGGCGTGGCCGGGGCCGGTTTGACGAGCACCGGCGCGCCGACCGCGACGGCCGGGGCAACCTTGTGCGCCACCAGGTTCAGCGGAAAGTTGAACGGGGTGATGCCCAGCACCGGACCCTTCGGCACCCGCCGCACCAGGGCGATGCGGCCGGTGGCGGCCGGGTCGGTGTCGAGCCGTTGCAGCTCGCCGGAGAAGCGCCGGGCCTCCTCGGCCGCCCACCGGAAGGTGGAGACCGCCCGGCCCACCTCGGCCCGGGCCCACTTGACCGGCTTGCCGTTCTCGGCGGTGATCAGCGCGGCCACCTCCTCGGCCCGCTCGGCGAGCCGACGTGAGACGTGGTCCAACGCCGTGGCGCGGGCGTGCGCGGGCAGTTCGGCGGCGGTCGCGGCCACCTCGGC
>NZ_SISL01000597.1:0-3020 GCF_004307965.1 Verrucosispora sp. SN26_14.1
GGTCCCTCCGGGGACCACCAGCCACCGCCGCCACCGCCGCCACCGGCCGGGACGGCCACCGCCGGGGCGAGCACGGTCTCGGCGCGTACCGGATGGGTCTGGCGGGGCACGGTGGTCGGTCGACGGCCGGCGACCGGCAGCTCCACCGGACCGGGCCGTCCGCCCTGGTGGGCGGTCATGCCGCCGGGGATCCGCGGCGCCGACACCGGGTCGACGCTCGGTGCCGGAGCCGCCGCCAGCAGCGCACCGGGCAGCCGGATCCGCGCCACCAGCCCGCCGACACCGCCGTGCAGCCGCACCTCGATGCCGTGCCGGGCCGCCAGGTGGCTGACCACGAACAGACCCATCCGCTCCACCGCCGCCACGTCGGCGGCCGGCGGCGACGCCAGGACGGCGTTGGCCTCGGCCAACGCCGTCTCGGTCATGCCGATGCCCTGGTCGGCGATCTCGATCACCGCGCCGTGACCCTCGAACCGGGCCATGACCTGCACCACTGTGTCGGGGCGGGAGAAGGCGGTGGCGTTCTCCAGCAGCTCGGCCAGCAGGTGGACCAGTTCACCGACGGCGTGTCCGACCACGTGCAGGTCGGCCACGGCCTCGTGCCGGACCCGCTGGTACTGCT
This sequence comes from Verrucosispora sp. SN26_14.1, assembly GCF_004307965.1. NCBI lineage: Bacteria > Bacillati > Actinomycetota > Actinomycetes > Micromonosporales > Micromonosporaceae > Micromonospora > Verrucosispora sp. SN26_14.1. The sequence continues at coordinate 623 of NZ_SISL01000597.1, forward strand.
CGATCTCCGCGCTGGCCGCCAGCAGCACCGCGCCCAGCCCGATCGGCCGGTTCCACCGCCGGGTCGACTCGGTGCCGGCCAGCACCAGCAGGCTCTCGTCGTTACGGCGCATACGGGCGGCCAGGTGGTCCAGCTTGAACAGGTTCTCCAGCTGGTCCGGGTCGCCTTCCTCCCGCTCCAGGTCGTCGAGCAGCTCCAACTGCCGCTCGACCAGCACCTGGCTGCGTCGGGCCAGGTTGACGAACATCGCGTTGACGTTGCGCCGCATGTTCGCCTGCTCGACCGCCACGCCGACGGCGCTGCGGTGCACGGCGACGAACGCCTCGGCCAGCTCACCGATCTCGTCGAGCGAGCGGACCACCGCCGGGGACACCTCGATGGGCGGTACGCCACCGGAGACCGACCGCAGCCGGGCCAGCGCCTCGGGCAGCTCGACCTGGGCGATCCGTAGCGCCTGCGAGCGCAGCAGCCGGATCGACCGGGCCAGCGACCGGCCGACCAGCACCGAGATCAGCACCGCCACCAGCAACACCGTGATGATCGCACCGATCAGCAGCAGGGTCTGACGCAGCTGGGTGGTGCTGGCCGCCTGCGCCTGCTGCACCGCCTCGGCCAGCACCTCGGCCTCGTACTGGCGCAGCAGCTCGTGGCGGTTGTCGCTGGCCTCCCACCACTGCCCGCCGGTCAGCACCAACCGACCGGCCGCGATCTGGGCGATCGCCCGATCCTCCAGCTCAGCGGTGGCGGCGAAGACCGGGTTCACGGTCATCTCGTCGTAGCGGGCCACCTGCCCGTTGGTCGCGGCGATCCGGAACACGCCCAGCGCGGTCAGCTGACGGGCCCGCAGTTCGGCCAGCCGCGCCCCGCCGTCGGCGCTGTAGCCGCTGTCCCGCGCGGCGGCGTACACCTCCGCCCGGACCCGCGCGGACGAGTCCTTGGCCCGGGCGAACTGCACGTACCGCAGCACCGCGTCGGCCAGCTCCGGGCGGTCGTTGCCCGGCGCCGGCTGGGCGAGCAGGGTCAGCAGCCCCTCGATGGCCCGGTGGTAGTTACCCAGGATGGTGTCGTCGCTGAGCACCACGGTCGCCATCACCCCGCGGATGTACTCGACCTGCTGCACCGCCTGCGACGCCACCGAGTAGGTGTCGCGCCAGGCCGGGTCGGCCTCGGCCACCGGCTCGGCCACCTCCCGCAGCGCCCGCATCGCGTCGTCGGTGGCATCCCGGTACTGCTGCAACGAGCCCAGCATCGCGGCGCGGCCGGCCTCGTCGGCGCTGGCGCGCAGCACGGGCAGCTCACCGGCGGTACGGTCGCGTTCCTGCTGCAGCATGTGCACCAGGTAGGTGATCTCCTCACCGACGGTGACCTGCGCGGCGAAGTCACCGAGCGTGCTCGCCCGTCCGACCAGGCTCTGGGCCTGCACCCCGGCCATGACCAGGAACGCCACCGACGGAATGATCAGCACGGCGGCGAGTTTGGTCCGCATCCGCCAGTCCCGCAACCGGAACGCGGAACGCCGCCGGTGGGGCACCACCCGAACGTCGAACCGCCGTCGGCGATGCGCTGACACCTCGGGCGTCTGATGTGCTGCACCCACAGGGTCCTCCTCCCCACGCGCCCGCCGTGACCTCGGGGAGCGCGGTCCATCCAACCAGGCCCCCGAGCAGTGTCAACGTCCTGCCCTTACGAAGGGTTCAGGACGAGACCGCCGGTCGCCACCCTATGCCGGGGTCGCCGGAGCTTGATCATCCGTCCGGCTGATGTCGGCCACCACCACGGCATCGGTGATCCGGCCGGTCGCCACGAGCGCCGCGCCGGTGGCCCCGATCTCCGGGTGACGTCCGAAGTCGACCCGACGGGGAGTGAGCACCTGCGCGAAGGTGCGGCGCCACCAGGGCGAGGCGGCCATCGCGCCGCCACCGAGGACCACGTCGGTGGGCCGTCCGACCATCGACTCCAGCCGCACCAGGTCGTCCACGACCTGCTCGCACACCCCGTGCATCAGCCCGGCCAGGATCTGCACGGAGGTGGTGCCGAAATCGAGTCCGCGCAGCTCACCGGAGCCGGCGCTCCGGTCGCCGGGGGGACGGTCGCCACCGAAACCGACGTTGACCGGTACGCCCGCGCCGGGCGGCAGCACCGCCAGGGCCTGCTCCAGCGCCGGGCCGGTGGGCAGCCGCAGCACCCGGTCCGCCCAGGCGAACAGATTCCCACCCGAGGAGTACGCCGCCCCGGTGACGACGTGGTCGTGGTCGACGCGGTAGCGCCACAGCCGATGCGGCAGCGGCGACTGCGCAGCGTGCGCCGGCATCCGCTGCAGCAGCCGGACCGCCGAGGAGGTGCCGACGGTCACCGCCGCCCGCTCGCCCGCCGCCTCGGCCAGCGCCCCGGCCCTGTC
>NZ_SISL01000598.1:0-2994 GCF_004307965.1 Verrucosispora sp. SN26_14.1
GGGCCCGGGCCATGAACCGCCGGGTGGAGGCGGGTACCGCGTCCCGGCCGGCCCGGACCAGCTGCCACCGTCGGGTGGGACGGCGACCTCCGCCGCCGTCCACACCGGTGCCGCGCCCGCGCGCCGGGCCGGGACTCATTCCGCCGTACGGTCCACGCCGACAACCGCGCCACCACCGGCCGCCACCTGCGGACCGGCGGCCCGCGCGGTCAACACGACCAGCAGCTCGTCGCCCATCAGCGAGATCGGCGGGGCGCCCATCGTCACCACCACGTCACCGGGGCGGGCCCGCCGGGCCACCTCCACCGGCGCGTCCTCCCACGAGTCGACGAAGACCTTCTGCCCCGACGGCAGCGCCACCGCCTCGATCAGCGCCGCCGACCCCTCGCCCGGGCCGCGCAGCTCCCCCGGGCCGAAGACCTCCAGCAGCACCAGCTCGTCGGCGATCGCGAGCGCCTCGGCGATCTCCGCCTGCAGATCACGGGTGCGGTAGAGCCGGTAGGGCTGGAAGACGACGATCAGCCGCCCCTCGCCGGCCACCTCCCGCAACGTCTGCAGAGCCAACGTCATCGAGGTGGGGTGGTAGGCGTACTCGTCGTAGACGAGCACCCCGTCCACCACGCCCTTGCGCTCGAACCGTCGGCGTACGCCGGGGAAGGCCGCCAGCGCCGCCTCGGCCGCCGTCAACGGCAGCTCCAGCAGGTACGTCGCCAGCACCGCCGAGGCGCTGTTGAGCCCCATGTGCCGACCCGGCACCGGCAGCCGGAACTCGCCCAGCGACCGACCGTCGATGTGCGCCCGGTAGCGCACCCCCTGGGCCGACGACGCGATGTCGCTCAGCCGCAGGTCGGCGTCGTCGGCCTCGCCGTAGGTGTACACCCGACGCCCCTCGGCGCGCAGCGTGTCCGCCAGCCGCCGACCACCCGGGTCGTCGGCACACGTGATGACGAAGCCCGCCGGGTCGGTGAGCCGGGCGAACTCGGCGAAGGCCGCCTCCAGGGTGGCCAGGTCGCCGTAGGTGTTCAGGTGGTCGGCCTCGACGTTCGTGATGATCGAGACGAACGGCCGGTAGATGAGGAACGAGCGGTCGCTCTCGTCCGCCTCGACCACGAAGTACTCGCCGGTGCCGTGGTGCGCGCCGGAGCCGCCCTCGGAGATCTCCCCACCGATCACGAAGGACGGATCGGTGCCGGCCCGCTGCAACACCATGGTGACCATGGAGGTGGTGGTGGTCTTGCCGTGCGTACCCGCCACCGCCACCGTGCGCCGGCCCGTCATCGCCGCCGCGAGCGCCTCCGACCGGTGCAGCACCCGCAGCCCGCGCTCCCGTGCCTCGACCATCTCCAGATGGTCGGCGGGGATCGCCGAGGAGTACACGACGGTGTCCACACCGTCCAGGTTGGTCGCCTCGTGGGTCATGTGGATCGTCCCGCCGAGCGCCCGCAGGCCCGCCAGGGACGGCCACTCCCGCAGCTCGCTTCCGGAGACCGGCAGACCCCGGGTCAGGAAGAGCCGGGCCAGACCGCTCATCCCGACGCCACCCACCCCGATCAGGTGGATGTGGCCCAGGTCCTCGGCGGTCAGCGTGCCGGCCGGGCTGAACGTGGTCATCTGCGCCAACCTTTCGTTCGCGACTCCGGGGCTCGCAACCCCGGCTCACTCCTCGCGCTCACCGGAGCCAACCTTTCGTTCGCGACTCCGGGGCTCGCAACCCCGGCTCACTCCTCGCGCTCACCGGAGCCAACCTTTCGTTCGGGAACTCGGCCGACTCACCGGTTCACCGCCTCGTAGACGAAGTTCAGCAGTGCCTCGTCGCCGTCGCGCCGGCCGTACCCGGCGGCGGCCTCACTCATCGCGTGCAGCCGCTGCGGGTCGCGGACCAGCGGGATCACCGTCCGCTCCAGCCAGTCCGGGGTCAGCTCCGCGTCGTCGACCAGCAGGCCGCCACCGGCCTCCACCACCGGCAACGCGTTGCGCTTCTGCTCCTGGTTGCTGTGCGGGTACGGCACGTAGATGGTCGGCAGGCCGATCGCGGCCACCTCGGCACAGGTCATCGCCCCGCCCCGGCCCAGCATCAGGTCCGCGGCGGCGTACCCGGCATCCATGTCGGAGAGGTACGGCAGGCTCACGTACGGCACCGGGAGGTCGGTCGGGACCGGCACCGGCTCGTTACGGGCGCCCATCACGTGCAGCACCTGGATGCCGTTGCGGGCCAACTCCTTGGCCGCCCCGGCCACCGCCAGGTTGATCGAGCGGGCGCCCTGCGATCCACCGGCGACGAACAGTACCGGCAGGTCGGGACGGAGTCCGAAGTGGGCGCGGGCGGCGTTGCGCATGGCGGCCCGGTCCAGCCCGGCGATGGCCCGGCGCAGCGGCACCCCGACCACCCGGGCGTCACGCAGCGACTCGGCCTGGGCCGGCTGGTGCGGGAAACCCACCGCGATGTGCTTGGTGAACTTCATGCCCAGCCGGTTGGCCACCCCCGGTGGCACGTTCACCTCGTGGATCACGATGGGCAGCTCCCGCCGCCACGCGGCCAGGTACGCCGGCACCGACACGTACCCGCCGAAGCCGACCACCGCGTCGGCGCGCACCTCGTCGATCACCTTGCCGGCCGCGCGGGCCGCCGTCCACATCCGGCCCGGGGTACGGACCAGGTTCAGGTTGACCGACCGGGGCAGCTGGTAGGCCGGGATGTTGCGCAGGTCGTAGCCGGCCGGCGGGATCAGCTCGTTCTCCAGGCCCTTGGGTGTGCCGAGGCAGGTGATCCGGACGCCGGGGTCGTGTCGGCGCAGGCAGTCGGCGAAGGCGAGCAGCGGGTAGATGTGCCCCCCGGTGCCACCTCCTGCGAGCACCACCGAACGCAGCGGACCCATCAACGTCTCCTCTCGTCCGCCGACCCGCCACGGCCCCGGCCCTCCCGGGTGCCACGCGGTGCGGCCTGGTCGTCACTGCGCCGCTTGCGTGCCTGGGGTCTGTCGCTTATACACAGCT
>NZ_SISL01000599.1:0-2991 GCF_004307965.1 Verrucosispora sp. SN26_14.1
TATAAGAGACAGCGACGCGGCGGCCGACGCCGCCCGGGCCGGCGCCGACATCGACCTGACCGGGGCGCAGCGCGACACCGACCCGACGCCGGTCGGCGCCGCCGACGCCGAGGCCGACCGGCGACGTGCCGCCGGTGAACTCTGACGTTCGGCGCCACGACACCGTCCACGGTGACGCCCCGGGAGAGTCTCCCGGGGCGTCACCGCGTCACCTCGCTTCGACGGCGCTAAATATTGCGCGGGTGTTTCCGACCATCGTAGGCTGCCGTGGGAGCGCTCCCGCGCCTTCGTCCTTTCTCGCCGGAGGGCCGTACCCCACCATGACCAGATTGCGACGGTTCCCATGAAGCATCCTCCGCGCCGCGCCCGGCGCCTCCTGGTCGCGGCCGGTGCCGTCGGCGCGCTGACCCTCGGCACGCTGGCCGTCCTGCCCACGACCGCCGCGATGGCCGCACCCGGCTGTTCGGTGACCTACACGACGAACAGCTGGTCCGGCGGGTTCACCGCCAGCGTGACCATCACCAACGTCGGCGACCCGATCAACGGGTGGACGCTCGGTTTCCGTTTCCCGGACGGCGGCCAGCGCCTGGCGCAGGGTTGGTCGGCGACCTGGAGTCAGAGCGGCAGCGAGGTCACCGCACGGAGCCTGAGCTGGAACGGGTCGCTGGCCACCCGCGCCAGCACCACCATCGGCTTCAACGGCACCTTCACCGGCGCCAATCCGGCACCGAGCTCGTACACCCTCAACGGCACGGTCTGCACCGGCTCGACCACACCGACCACTCCCCCGCCGACCACGCCGCCACCGACCACCCCACCGCCCGGCGGGCAGACCCCGGTGGCCGTCAACGGGCAGCTGCGGGTCTGCGGGGTCAACCTCTGCAACCAGTACGGCCGGCCGATCCAGTTGCGCGGCATGAGCAGCCACGGCCTCCAGTGGTTCGGCAACTGCTACAACGACGCCTCGCTGGACGCGCTCGCCACCGACTGGCGGGCCGACCTGTTCCGGATCGCCATGTACGTGCAGGAGGACGGGTACGAGACCGACCCGGCGGGCTTCACCAACCGGGTCAACGCCCTGGTCGAGGAGGCCACCGAGCGGGGCATGTACGCGATGATCGACTTCCACACGCTCACGCCCGGCGACCCGATGCACAACCTGGAGCGGGCCAAGACCTTCTTCGCGGCGGTGTCCGCACGGCACGCGTCGAAGAACAACGTGATCTACGAGATCACCAACGAGCCCAACGGGGTGAGCTGGTCGACCATCAAGAACTACGCCGACCAGGTCATCCCGGTCATCCGTGCCAACGACCCGGATGCGGTGGTCATCGTCGGCACCCGGGGCTGGTCCTCGCTGGGCGTCTCCGAGGGCTCCAACCACACCGAGATCGTCAACAACCCGGTGAACGCGAGCAACGTCATGTACGCGTTCCACTTCTACGCCGCGTCGCACCGGGACAACTACCGGGCCGAGGTCGAGCGGGCCGCCGCGCGGCTGCCGTTGTTCGTCACCGAGTTCGGCCTGGTGGACTACACCGGTGACGGCGCCGCCGACCTGGCCAGCAGCACCCAGTGGCTGGACCTGCTCGACCGGCTGAAGATCGGGTACGCCAACTGGACGTTCTCCGACAAGGCCGAGGGCAGTGCGGCGTTGCGGCCGGGCACCTGCAACGGCAGCAACTACACGGGTACGTCCATGCTGACCACCTCGGGCGCGTTCATGCGCGAGCGCATCCGGACCCCGGACAACTTCCCGACGAGCTGACCGACGGCGGCCCCGGCGCAGACCCGCCGGGGCCGCCGCTCACCGGGCGTTCCAGTAGCCCACCCCGGTCAACTGCTGGCGGCCCACGCCGAGACCGCGTCGGATGTGCTTGACGATGCTGCGGGCGGTGGCCGCCTCGCAGGCAACCCAGTAGTAGCCGCCGTCGCTGGCCTTCATCCCGTCGCGGACGGTGTCGACCAGGTGCCGCCCGTCGTCGCGGCGCGGCACCCACACCACCTCGTGGTGTGCACGGGCGCGGGCGGCCAGTTCCTTCTCGTCCTCGTGGGCGTACTCGATCCAGACCGTCGCCGGGATGTCCCGCGCGCTGTCCAGCAGGCTGTTCACCGCCGGCAGCGAGGCCGCGTCCCCGACCAGATAGAGGTGCCGGGGCGCCGGGTCGGGCAGGGCGAACCCGGTGCCGTGCACGGTGGCCTCGATGGTGTCGCCGGGGCGGGCCGCGCCGGCCCAGCGGGCGGCGACGCCGTCGTGCAGCGCGAACTCCAGGTGGAAGCGGCCGGTTTCCGGGTCCGGGTCGACGAGCGTGTACGCCCGCTGGTGCGCCCGTCCGTCGTTGTCGAACCAGAGCCGGATCCACATCGTCGGGTGGACCTCACACTCCTGGAGCAACCCGCCACCGTCGACCAGCAGACGTTGGTACCGCTCGTTCACCGGCGCGGAGTCCAGGACGGTCAGTCGGAAGTTCCGTCCTCCCATCGCCTTGAGGACCAGCGACTCCCAGTTCCGCTTCACCCGTGCCTCCTGCTACCGTCCCGAAAAGTTAGGTTAGGTTAACCTAACTCGCCGATCGTGGCGAGGACCCGGCGCTCCGACCGCGTGAGGGTCCACCCGCTCTGCCCATCCGAAGCGAGGCAGCATGTACCAGGAGAAGATCGCCGACCTCGGCACCCTCAGCCTGACCACCGTCGACCCGATGGTCGACGCCGAACTCCTGCACGGCTGGGTCACCCAGCCCCGCGCGGTGTTCTGGGGCATGGGTTCGCACACCCTCGACGAGGTGCGCGAGATCTACGAGTTCGTCGACGCTCTGACCACCCATCACGCGTACCTGATCCGGATCGACGACGTGCCGATCGGCCTGTTCCAGACGTACCAGCCGGCGGCCGACCCGGTCGGCGAGCGCTATCCCGTACGCCCCGGCGACATCGGCATGCACCTGCTGCTCGCCCCGCCGCCCGGCCTGCACCTGTCTCTTAGACCCCTCT
>NZ_SISL01000006.1:0-53790 GCF_004307965.1 Verrucosispora sp. SN26_14.1
GTGGGCTCGGAGCTGTGTATAAGAGCCAGGCCCGGCTCGGTGCCCGAGCCGATGGCGCCGACGGCTATGCCACCGCGGTGCGCCTGCTGGCCGCGTTGTCCTGGCCGGGTGTCCGACGCGTCGATCGGGAGTATGCGATCGCCGGCTGGTCCGGCCTGGCCCGGGACGCGGCCGCTACGGCCACCGATGCCGGCCGGCACACGACAGCTGTCACGCTGCTCGAAGCAGGCCGCGCAATCCTGTGGGCGCAGATTCTCGACCGGCGTGCCGACCTGGCCATGTTACGCAGCCAGGCGCCCGGGCTTGCCGCCTCACTCGATCGAGTACGTTCCGAGCTGGACGGCTCGGAGGAACTGGATCAGCTCCCCGGCGCCATCGGAGGACACCGATCCGATGGGTTCAGTGGCCCGAAGGACGCACACCTCGCCGGGAAGGACGTACCTTTTCGTCGTTGACGCGCGAAACCCCGACCCGACGGGTATGCGTCCACCGGGGCTCAGAGCGTCCATCACGTGGCTCTTGCCAACCCTCAGAGGGTGTCTGATTCACGTATTTTGTGAGTGATGCCACCTTCGGATGTCTCGCCAGGTTGGTGTGGTTTCGTTGGTGACGCGTTTGGTGAGGTTGTCGATCATCGCGATGCGGATCATGCTGGCGGAGTTGCCGGGTAGGGCTTCGTAGCCGCGGGCCAGGCGGCGGTGCAGCATGATCCAGCCGAGGCTGCGTTCGACGACCCAGCGGCGTTTGACCGCCGAGAACCCTCGGATCTGCGGGTTTTTGGTGGCGACTTCGACGTCGATGCCGAGGGTGGCGCCGTGTTCGATGACCTTGTTCTGAATCCCGCGTCGACCCAGGTCTTGGCCAGGGTCGGGTAGGTGGCTTTGGCCTGTTCCAGCAGGTCGATGCCGACGGTGTTGTCGCTGGCGCTGGCAGCGGTGACGACGACGGCGAGGAGTAGGCCGAGGGTGTCGGTGACGATGCCGCGTTGCGTCCGACGATCTTCTTGCCGGCGTCGATGCCCTGGGTGGGCAGGGGTGCGTTGGTGGAGGTCTTCACGCTCTGGGTGTCGATGACGCAGGCTGACGGGTGCGCGGCGCGTCCGACCGTGGTGCGGGCCAGGCCGGTGAGTTGGTAGTTGAGCTGGGTGAAGATGCCGTCGGTGGTCCAGGCGGTGAAGTAGCCGTAGACGGTCTGCCAGGGCGGGAAGTCGTGGGGCAGGTAGCGCCAGGCGATGCCGGTGCGGTTGACGTACAGGATCGCGTTGAAGATCTCCCGCAGGTCGTGGCTGGCGGTACGTCCGCCGATACCGGCGTCGGTGCGAGCCTGGCGCCAGGCGGTCAACCGTGGTGCGATCAGGGCCTAGCGGGTGTCGGACAGGTCGGAGGGGTAGGCAGGTCGCTCGGCCATGCCATAGCTCTACTGTGGACGAGCTGTGGTGGATCGCACCCGTAGTCCGACGATACGAGGGCTTTTCTGAACCAGACACGTTCCGCGGAATGAAGCTGGCATATCGCTGCGACATCAGTCGGGTCAAAAAGGGCCGATAGCCACGAGTCGGCGGCGCTGCCGGCCTGGCAGGCTGCCAGCCAAAATCGCCTAATCCCACGCGGACGAGATCAAAACGCCCAGTCAGTGGCTGTCTTGATCGAGTTCCGCCCGGATCCGGCGCAGCCGGGCAGCCACGGGTGAACCGGCCGCAGACAGTGCGGCGAGGGTACGACGGTCGTCGAGCATTCTTCCCCAGAGCACCGCCCGACCGTGCTCGAGTAGTTCCACCGCCTCGACGCGACAGTGAGCGTCGATCGCGCAAGCTGCGGCGTCGGTGGCCAACAGGTAGGCATGCGACCGAAGAATCCGCCGCTGATCGGCCGGATACACGCCGGGCCAGGCCAGCAACGGCAACAGATCCCGCACCGCGGTGCCGTAGTGATCCGCAGCGGCCGCTGGACCTCGTTGCTCTGCAACAAGGCGCGCCCGCTCACGGGCCGCAGCCAGCCGGACCGCGGCCGGGCCGGTGGTGTCGTCGGCCGCCTCCGCCCAGGCTGCCGCGGCCGCGGTTGGGTCGGCAGCCGACTCCTCGATCAACCCGGCCAGGTTCGCGAGGTACGCGGCCCGGTCAGGGCTGCCAGGAGGTAAGAGGGCCACCGCCGCCCGGGTGTGCCCGGCTGCCTCGGCGAGTCTCGGGCTGTCCCGCCGCAAGACTTGTCCGAGTTGAACCAGCGCGGCCGCCCTCCGGGCCGCATCCCGCGCGGTGCGAACAGCCTCCCGCGCGGCCGACTCGGCCAGCCCTGCATCGACGCCCGCCGGATCGTACTCGAGCAGACGGACGACGGTACCTAGAACGTTGACGAGATGATCTGCCCGCTCCGGGTGGCCAGGCGGTAGGAGATCGACCGCCCGCTCCCCCACCGCGAGGGCCCGCCGCAGCCAAGTGACATCGCCGCTCAGGTCGAACCGGGTACGCAGGATCGTGCCCGCCTGCGCGAGGTAACGGGCACGCTCTGCACCGTACGCCCCGGCCGCCGCACGGCCGATGGCCCGCTCCGCCGCATCCAGATCGGCGATGGCCCCATACAGCTTGAACCGGTCGTACAGGACGCTGCCGAGGTTGCCTCGGTATCCAGCGTTTCCGGGATCGCTTGTCACGGCGGCCTGGAAGGCTACGACGGCATCGTCGAGCTGGCCGTAGGCGCGCAGCCCGCTGCCCAACTGTGACAGGATCGCCGGACGGATGGGGTCGTCCTCCCTCGTCCCCGCGAGTGCTCGCGCGGCCGCCTCCACGGCGGCGGCCACCTCACCGGCTTCGAGCAGGGCCATCGACCAGTTGAGCAGGGTGATCGCGTGCCGGGCCGAGTCGTCAGCGGCTGCCTCTACGGCCCGCCGATGCAGGTCCAGGGCGGCATCGAGCCCGGTGCCGAAACGACGATGCACCTCGGTCAGCAGCAGTGCCTGGTTGGACAGCGCGGTGGCCCAGTCGGGGTCGCCCGAAGGCATGTTGACCAGTACCTGGTGACCGGCCACGACCGCCGCGTCGGCGTCCACGCGCGTTTCGGTACGGCGGAAGCGCAGGGCCAGCGCGGCTGCGAGGTTCATCCACGCACTCATATCACCGCCTGAAGCCACAGCTGCCCGGCCAGCCTCGATGGCGTCGTACAGGTCAGTATCCTCGCTGGTGCGCAGGTACCGCTCCTGGAGCGCCCCGGCGAGTCCCGCCAGCGCCGTCGCCTGGTGCCGGTCACTGATCGTGGCAACAGCTCGTCGGCTGAGCTCGACGGCCTCGTCAAAGTCGGCCAGCCGACGGCTGCGGGAAGCTCTCACACGGGCGTCGCTCGCCGCGTTGAATAGCTGCTCGGGGGTCATCTGGCCAGTGCCCCGCCGAGACGGTACATGGCGGCGGGGATATTGGAGCGCACCGGGGACAGAGCGGCTAGCTTCCCCCAGCTCGGCAGCGTTTTCCGTAGCGGCAGTGCCCGCCCGCATTCGAGGAGCCGCACTGCATCCTGCAGGCTGGTATGAAGAATCGCCGCCGCTGGATACTTGCGGTCGAGTCCGCTCAACAGGTCAGGATCGTGCCAAATCGAGTCTCGACGAGGGCTACACATGCTCGGCATCACCCCGATTGGCTGGCACTCAGCCTACCTGGGGCAGCCGCGGATTGTGCTTCGATGCTCCGAGCGGCATATTGAAGTGTGATGACCTGGGGTGACGCGGCGGCCACGGAAAGGGTAGTGGCCACGCTTCCGGCCGGTTCTCGTGCTCAGGCCCGCGAGCTCAGCGAGTTGTCCAACCGCTACGCCGAGGAGGGGCGCTGGCAGGAGGGGCTGGCTGCCGCGGAGCGGGCTGAGATCATTCTTCGAGGGCTCCCGGCCCTCTGTCGTGAGCACCGCGAGGATCTGGCCGCCCTGCTCATTAATCTGTCGAATCGCTTGGGTGACCTCGCGCGTCCAGTTGACGCCCTCGGGCCGGCTCGTGAGGCGGTTCTCATCTTCCGAAAGCTCGCCGATGGTGAACCGACTCCGGACGTCGCGCTATCGCTCAACAATCTCAGCATCTGGCTGTCGGAGGCAGGTCGGCGAGCAGAGGCGCTCATCGCGGCGCACGAAGCGACAGAAATTTATCGATTTTGTGTGACCCAGCATCGGCGTTATCGGCCGCAGCTCGCCGCCGCCCTGAACAACCTGTCCAACCGGCTGGCGGAGTCCGCGTTGCCGGTGAGAGCGGAACAGGTGATCGCGGAGGCTGTCGGGGTTCGCCGAGACTTGGTGCGGATGTCGCCGCGGCAGCACGCTGCGGACCTTGCCAGCAGTCTGAACAACTGGGCGTATCGGCTGGTCGGTCTCGGCCACGGCACGCAGGCGCTCCCCGTCGTCGATGAGGCGGTGCGGCTCTACCGGAAGCTCGCGAAGACGCAGCCGAGCCCGTACCGAGGTGACCTTGCCATCGCCCTCGACACTGCCGCGTCGTGCTTCAGCCTTGTCGCCCGCCATGACGAAGCAGCGGCCGTGTCAGCGGAGTCGGTGGCCATCTACCGGTCTCTGGCCACCGCGTTCCCCGGCGTCTACGACACCCGGTTGGCGTTGGCGCTACTGACCCGGGGTCGTCTCCGGATGGCTGCAGGAGATTACATTGAGGCGCTCGTCGCCTTCCGCGCCGCCGGGGAGGTCGTGACCGGTGACCCGATGGTTAAGGTGGAGGTGACCCGTGGTGTCGGCGCGGCCCAGTACGGCCTCGGTCGCTTCGCCGACGCGCTGACGGCATACCGGCTGGCCGTCACCATGCTTCCCGCGACAGCGGCGCGGTCGCGGTTGCGTCGGGACCGCGAGCTCGGTCTCGGAGAGCTGAAGGACCTCGCTACGGACGCCACCGCAGCCGCGATCCGTCAAGGTGAGCTGTCCCAAGCGGTGGAGTTCCTCGAGCAGGCCCGAGGGGTACTCGAGGCCTCCCAGCTCAATTTACAGGGGAGTCTCGCCCGGCTACGAGCGGCGCATCCGACAGCCGCCGCGGCGCTGGACGAGCTTCTGCGCCGCACCGACCTACTGGACCGGGCGGCGCTCCAGGCGCCGGGGCGGTAGACGGGCGTGGGTGTCACTGGCGCTGATTGGTTCAGCTGCTGGGGTGGACTATAGACCTTCACGTGTGTTGACGGACCTTGACGCTGCCCTAGAACATCGAAGTTGTTGTCCGTGGCTCCGGTCGCCGATCCCGGAGGTGTCGTGTGCTTGCCAACATCGTCGCCGGCTTGATCACCACTGTTCTTATCGCCCTCGGTGGCTTGCTTTGGCGGCATCGGGGGCATTTCGGTCTGCTGCGGGCCACTGTGTTCCCGTCCGGGCGGCTACGTGTGTCGGTTGCCGCCCTGCTCCGGGTCAAGGACGACGACAGCTACGTCCTTTTCCATAACCCGATCCGGCCGCATGCGTACGGCCCGCCGGGAGGAGTTGTCAAGTACCGCAGCGGGGCCCGAAAGGCGCTAGACGCCGTCGGTTTTGTCGACCAGAGACGCTCGACCGGGCGGGTGGCGGCGATGCGGCATGATCTGCGCGGTTTCGTTCCGTCTCGGCGCGGCATCGACTTTCTCCGTTGGTATAGCCGAGGCGACGACCGAGAGTCCGGGCCCGAGTGCCTGCGCCGCGAACTGCGCGAGGAACTCGCCGAGGTCGGGCATCCAGAGTTGGTGCCGCTGACCGAGAACCTGCGGTTCGCGCTCGTCCGCACTGTCTTGGAGAGACCCCGGCCAACACCGGGCAAGCAGTACTCGACCCTTCGTTCATTCGAGGTGTACGACGCGGTGACCGATACACCTGAGGCCGCAGAGCTAGTGGGCCGCCTCGTCGCGCTCGGCCACAATCCGGCAGAGACGCAGATTGTCCTGGTTGATGCCAGCGACATTGAGGATGGCCGGAGTGGTGCGCACCTCATCAGCCCACAGTCGGCATTCCTGCTTGGGAATCGGCGGATTCACCAGGACCTCCCCGGGCTGAGCTGACAGACGCCGGCGAGCGCGCGAACGGCGCCTGGGCCATGCCGGCAGGTCCACAGGTCGCACGGGCTGTGGACCGCTCGACCCAGTTCGTCTGGGCTCAGGCGCTCAGGAGTTGGGGTTCATCGGGCTATCGGACAGGTCGCACCACGGTCGCTCGCCTGGAGCGTCGGCGTGAGCACGCCGAGCGCACCTGCGGGTCGGGCATGTGTAGACCGCCTGCCCGATCGGCCCGGTTTCGGAGCCGTTTATCATGCGTTCGTAGGCGTCTGACCAAGACTCCTTGACGACGTCCCGCTCGTCGCGTTCGCGTTGCAGCATTTCTTCGCGGAATGCCTGCCAGTCCAGGAGTACCTCGTCCACGCAGTCCTGTCTTCTCAGCTCGTGGAACCGATCTGCCTGCTCGGTCCGGTACGCCCAACGCCGCAGGTCGGGGAACTCGTCGCAGATGATCGCCCAGCTCTCGCTCGGCACCGGATGCGGCTCACCGGATCTGTCCTCGTTCGACACTCGCACTCTCGCTTCTTGGGCACCCACATGACGTCATGACTACTGTATGACGTGGCGCGCGGCTCGCCTCTCCACGGACAGGCAGCATTGACGGAGGGTAGAGCGAGATGGCCAGGTACGTCACTTTTGCCCCTGGGGTGATAACGGCCGACGACGAGGACGAAATCGACGAGGTCTTGCAGCGTCTGCCTCCGGACGTCTGGGGCACGGGGGACGTCGCGATCCTGGTCAGCAAGCGGTTCACCGGCGCCGGTGGAGCTCTGGTGCTGCAGATCGAGGTTCGGTCCAGAGCGTCGACGTTCATCGAGGTGGTCAAGGTGGGATCGGCCGCCGAAATTGAGGCTGAGCTAAGGGCCTGGGAGACGGTCATCCGTCCGGTCGCCACCAGGATGTGCACGCCGATCCGACACAGCACCCTCGATCCAGGCTGCCCTCCGTCCAGCAACGGCCGAGAGGCGGTCGTCTACGGTCATGTCGGGCAGTTCGCCGGCCGACCGGACGCCACCGTGACGACGCTCGAGGCCGTGTTCACTGATGCCTCGCTGGGTAATCAGACGGCCGCGTACCGGGCCAGCGAGGCGATCGGGGAGCTGTTCACCCAGGCCGAGACCTCGCTTTATTCCGGGGCCGTTGCCGTTGATCCGGAGACGTCACTGCAGGACATGATCTCGACCCTCGGGCCGGACCTCACTCTCGAGGTCACGCACCTCGCCGATGCATCAGGCGACGTCTGGAGTAGCGGCACCGCAGACCGGGCATCCCGGCGACTTACCGAACGCACGATCTGGAAGGCGGGTTCCGGTTCCCCAGCCGCCGACAACCTGGTCGGCCAACCGGTACGGGTTGACGGCGTCGAACTGAGCCAGCGGAACAGCCGCTTCATCGGCCGGATCAGGTTCGCTACCGTTGAGCTTCGCGGGATGCCCCTGGACATGCCGTTCCCTCCGGGCACTGTCGAGGTGCACGGCAAGGTCGCCAGCGTCCGCCGGGGTGTGGTCATGCCCCGGGTGCTGGACGCCCTACCCGGCCTCATCGAAAATGGCGAGACGATCCGGGCACCGAAGATGCAGGCCCCGCACCCGTTCTCGGCGCTGCGGGAAGCCCTGGAAGTGTCCTGTCGCCCGGTGCGGGGCACCCGGGTGCACGGGGACCTGAATGCTGGCAACGTGCTGCTGGTCAACGCTGATCCGTACCTTATCGATTACGCCCGCAGCGTCGGCGTACAGAAAGAAAAGCAGCTGCTCGCCGACTTCGCGTGGCTGGAGATCAACCTGATGCGGGCCATCGGAGGTGATCCTTCACTCGCCGACCTGGTCACCGTGCAACGACTGGTCACCACGGCTGCCGCCCTGCTACCGGCGTCCGGTGCCGACGCCCCGTCCGGCCTTGGTTCGATCCCTGGGCTCACTCTCTCGCAGCCTGGTCTGGCCCCGATTTGTGCCGTGCTGCTTCGGCTCCGTCGCCACGCCTACCGCTGCTACCCCGAGGGCAGCCGCGACCGCTGGCTCGTCGACTACAGTCGCCACCTCGTGCTGGCCGCCCATCGCACCTTCAAGTGGTCGGACGGGCAGCAGTCCGCCACCCGCTGGGCGGCCTCCGTTGCCACCGCCGTGGTGGCGGGTGAGTGGGTGGAGCCGGTGGCCCCGTTCCGGTTCTGGACCGCCTCGATGCTCAACGCCGCTATCGAGATGGTGGCGTCAGCCGCGTACCAGACGCCTCGTTGCGCGACGAGGCTGCTCGGCAGCCTGACTCGAGAAATCGACGGACGGGGGCTCGCTGGGTTCGAAGGCACCCTCGCCGCCGCGGCCAACAGCCTGTCGGTCGCCGTTTACCAGGCAAAGAATCCCGCTGTTGTGGCACCGTTCATGGAGCTTTCCGTGATCAGGGACAACGAGCCACCTACGGCAGCGGTCGAGGTTCTGACCGGCACGAGTCGCGCGGCGCTCATCGGCGCTGCGGGCACCGGCAAGAGCACCGTGGCCCAGGAGATGGCGAACCGGTTGATGGCCGTCGCCACCAACCGCGAAACCGTGCGGGATCCGGGCCGGCATCGGCTCCCGGTGCTCGTCTCCGCCGCCGACCTGCTCGAACCCGGTGTCACGGTGGCCGAGGCCCTTGCCCGGCATGCTCCGGTCCAGGACGCCGTTTCGATCGAAGACCTGATGGACGCGGGATGCCTGCATCTCATCGTCGATGGCGGCACGCCGACGGGCCTGCTCGATCGCGTCGTCGCGCTGCGACGCAACCACCCCCGTCTGCCGCTACTGGTCACCAGCCGGTCCGCCGAGGGCTTCGGTGCGGACTTTTCGGTGTACCGACTGCAACATCCGACTCCGGAACAGGCGGTGCCGTTCCTCGCCGAATCGGCCATTCGCCGCGGGATCCCCATGACAGCTCTACGGGACGTCCTCGCCGGGCGCGGAGCACCGCGGATTGACGAGGTCTTCAGAACTGCGGAAGGCGTCACGCTACTGGCCCGGCAGTTACGCCCGAAGGTCCGACCGAGCCTGGCCGACCTGCTCGACGCTGCTTTCGCTCGCCTCGACGACCAGCAGACCGTCCGGGTCGCGGAGATTCTGGCCGCAGACCTGGTAGACCGCGATGTCGAGCAGAGCACCGAGGCTGCCGCCGAGGTGCTGTTCGCAGCCGATCCGGCCGGGTGGCGTGCGGCTCGCGACCGTCTGCTCCATGAGCAAGTGCTGGAGTCGCAAGCGGGCATGCTGTCCTTCGCCCGGCTGGCTCACCGGGACTGGTTCGCGGCCCGCGCCGCTGGCCGAGAACCTGCGGCGCTGCCCGACCGTGCGCTGCGTCTGTCCTGGCAGGAGCCACTGCGGCTGGCTGCGGCCCGGAACGGCGCGGCGGACCTGGCCGCGACCTTGACGCAGATCGCCCGTCACACCGATCCGCGGTTCGCCGCTCGACTTCTGGCGATGATCGCTCCGGAGGACCCCGGCTTCATCGCGGAGCAGGTCGCCGCACTGCGAAATGTACGAGCCGCTCGGTTCGCACAGCAGGTCGCTGCGGAGGCCCTGTACGCCCTCGGCGAAGCGGGGATCAGGGCCCTCTGCGGCGTCGTTCGCGACAACCGCCTCTCCCCGGCAGCGCGGTCGGCTGCCATACGACCGCTGGTGAGCGACGAGCCGGCGTCGAGCGACGAGCCGGTGCGACTCGCCGCCCACCTGCTTGGCGACGAGCCGCAGCCGGCGCGATTGCGCACAGCCGCAGTGCATCTCGCTGTCCGATACAACGCGGTCCACCTGGTCGCCGTCATCGCCGAGCACTGCAGCGTCCAGTCACCCTGGCACTATCACCAAGCCGCACACGATGCTCTTCGCCGTCTCGGCGCAGCATTACCTCGACGCGTGCACCGGGAGTACACCGCCGCAGCCCGACGCCGGATGGACCGGCTCACACAGGTGCTGCCGCGACTGACGACACACGCCACCTACGACGCCGCGCAGCGGGAACGCGAGTTCCTGCTGATTTCACCGCTGCGCCAGGACCGCGACGTGCTGCTCGCTCACCGCTGGGACTTCGAGATCGGCCCGTACGCCGCTGACATGCTCGCACAGTTTCCGACCGGTCCCACGAGCCGACCGGAGTCGGAGACCCCGCTACCGCAGGACCTAGCCGGTCTGGTGACCGCCGTCGGGTCGCTGACCGCCCTCAGCGCACGCAGCCCTCGGCAGAACGAGACCCTGGCCCGGCTCCTGACCGCGGCCAGGCAAATGAATCCAGTCGCTGGCGCGCACCTCGCCGAGCAGGTGCACGTCACGCTGACGGCCGCTGACAGCCCCGACCGGCTCCGCTGGCCGATCCGGGTCGCGCTGGCCCGGTGCAGCCCGGACGCTGCCACCGTGGAGACCCTGTTGCGCTCCGACGACGCCAACGATCGGGTGCTGGCCGTCGCCACCCTCGCATCGGCCTCCTTCCTGTTGGACGCCGCCCCGCCACGGGTTTGGCCATTGAGCGAGGTGGCCCGTGATTCGCTGCGGGCGCTTCGGCCTCACACCGCTCCCACATGGGACGTGGTGGCGTACCTGCGGGCGGCGGCGGCCACCGGCCTCGCGGATGGCCTGAGCCTGGCGGCCGACCTGCTGACGCTCCCGACGCTGGCGGAACTGACGCGGATGGTCTCCCACCCGGTCCACGGGGTGCTCACCCTCACCGCTCGCTCCGAGGTCCTGTCCGCCGCAGGCTATTTGGCCCGACGGCACCCGGGCAGCACGGCGGCGGTGGCGACCGAACAGATCAGGGGGATGGACCTGACCGGCGCCCATCCCAGTGACGTCACCGGCAGGCTGATCGGGCTCGCCTTTCTGGGTGACGCCGAGGTGGTACTGCGCGGGCTCGACGGCGCCGAGCTACGACTGCACGCCGCCGCTCGACACGCCGTCGTCCACTGGGCGACCGTCTGGTCCGACCCGGACCTGGCGCGGGACGTGGTCGCCGCCCTGCTGCACCACGGCGACCACGACCGCCGGGCCCATTCCACACTGTTAGAGTTGCTCCGGGAACTGTCCGTGGAGACCGGCCGGCTCACGGCCCGAGGTGGATAAACGGCGTCCACACGCTCAACCGCTCCGTCTCTCTCAACCGACGTAGCACGGTATGCAGGCGAAAAACCGAGCCAGCTGGGTCGAACGGTTCGTCCTGGGGGTTGTAGACGGCGGTAGCTACCTCAGCCGCGACTGAGGAGTTGACCGTCCACAGCGTGCCGATGACGTGCCGGTAGCCGGTGTAGTGCAGTGCCGCAGCCAGTGTGATTGCCTCGTCGGCGAGGCCAAGGCCGCCGGTCGCGGTCTTGCAGGCGGATAGGAAAGCAAAGTCGCCCTGGTGTTGCTCGGCGCTGAGCCGTGCGACGGTCAGAACGTCGTCGGAGAGTCGCAGGCCGCCCTGTGACGGGTCGTCGAGCAACTGGTTGCCGTGGCAGCTCAGGTGGGCCCATCGGTACGTGGGCAGCAGCCGCGCCACCTCGTCGACCGTCGCCTCCGGCCCGTCGAGGACGCGGTGCCTGCCGGGGAACCGGCGTTGCAGCATGGCGCGCTCGGCGGCGGCTTCCGGTAGGGGCGGCTCGTCACCGACCTGCGGCACGGTCACGATCAGCAGCTCGGGCGTCCTATCCTCGGGCAGCGGCTCCCGGGCCTGCATCAACGCACGCAGCGTCGGTGTGTACGACGACACCACCCGGTCGAGAACGGTGGGCCGGTGCGTCCCGTCGGTGAGGTGATCGCCGGCGGCATGTAGCGGGAGCATGGTAAGCAGGCCGGTGGGGCACCACCACAGGCGTGGCCAGGTGGACTCGTCACCGTCAGGTGTCGCTGTGAAGCCCAGTTCGTCGAGGACGGGTTCGGCAACCGCCCGCCACAGCCATCGTAGGATGGCCCGGAGCATCTTCTCCGCACGATCCTCTGCTGCCGAGAGTTCCTGCTCGGCCTGCCCCAGGTCACCGGCGCCCTGTTTCGCCTGCCACCAGGCTCTCCAGCGTTGGCTGACCATGTCCAGAACGGTAAGGTATGCCCTGGTCTTCTCCTCCACCTCAATCGCGTGGAGGTCGGGCAGCTCACGGACCCGCACGCCACCGTCCACTACCAGCAGCGCGTCACACCGCCACCGACTGACGTTGATCATGGCGACCGGGCCGTGTTCTGCGGCGGGCAGCAGCTTCTCCAGGGGCGGCGGCTTAAGGAAGTCCTCGAAACCCGGCAGTTTCCGCACCTGTTCAACCAGCGCGTCCCACTCTCGGGTGAGCGCCATCCGACGGTCGACCATCCGGGAGATGTCCGACTCTTCGGCGAAATCGCTACTGGCCACTGCCTCACCCTCCATACCACCCGACTGTCCGCTGTCGAGCCCATTGCATAACGCGACCGCGAGCCCTAGACAACCGGGCGACCAGCCGACATGGGCTTCGCGGATGACGCCGGTCGACGGCGTCCGCCGATGGCTTGCTGACTACTTCGCCGCCAAGGACCCGGGACTCGTCAGCGACGACGGTACCCGCGTCGACGCCCGTCGCCTGCTCATCGACGCGATACGCGTACACGGTGACGGCGAGGTAGCCATCGACGCCAAGCTGATCGGCCTTGCCGCATTGTTGTTCTGGTGCCGCTGGCTGGAGACGCCGACCGATCACCACGACCCGGACTGCCAGTCGGCCTACCGCCTATATCGGGTGCTACTCACCGTCGACGAAGCGGCGCAGGTGCCACCCCAACTGGTCGGACCGCTGGCCGACCCGGCCAACGACGAGCCAGTCCCCGCCCTGCTTCAACACGAGGCGCGTGACCTGACCGACGGCTGCCTGCGGCAGTTCGATGACACTGCAGTCGGGCCTCGGCATCTTGCTGGCAAGGTGCGCGGTTGCCCTCACCGATCCGGGCACCGCCGAGCAGGCCGAGTACTCGTGCAACCTGGGTGCGGGGCTGTTGGCCCGGTACCGGCACAACGACGCCGAAGCGGACCTCAACGAAGCGGTCGGGGTGTTCCGTACCGGGGTGAAGTTCGGCTCGGTTGACGCCCGGGAACAGGCTCGGTGCCTCGCCAACCTCGGGGCAGCCCTACACACCCGCTACGTTCGACGGACGTCGGCGGCAGCGGCGGCCATCCGTGCAGATCCGTCAGGTGCGCCTCCCAGCTGGCTGGGTCCAGAGCGGCCCAGGCAGCCGTGGCGTCCGCCTGCCGACAGTGATCACGTACGGCGGGCGGCCCGGTCGCCCTTGGCCCAGTGGATGTGGTAGCTGTCGCCCGAACAATCGGACTCGCGCCCTTGATAATGGGAGCCTTAGCAATCGCAGCGGCTGTCGCCCGGACTGCGACGGCTCCATCGACTTCTGGGCAGGCCCTGCGGCGCTATCGCCCTCACTACGCCAATGCGCGGCGCACTCTTGTCAGCTCGTCAGCGAGGAGCGGTGAGGCCGTACGTACGGCGCTAAGGTCGCTTCGACCGTGCAGTATGCCGGTCCATAACACCGCGCGGCCTGCCTCGTTGAGCTCGACCGCGTTCGTCGGGCTACCGCCCATGAGGGCGGCGGCTGCCGCGTCGCGGCTGATATCAGCTGCTGCGGCGAGGCGGAACTCCTGATCGGGGCGGCTCGCGCCGCGCCATGTCACAAGGGGCAGCAGGCCAACGGCGAGCCGTGAGACCGCGTCGGCTCCCACGATGTCGCCCGTAGCCATGCGGACAGTGAGAAGTGCGTGCGCAGCCTGGATCCGCACCGCCGGGGAGGCGAGATGATTCTGCGCGGCCGCCGTTAGCTGCTCGCCAGCTGCCTCAAGATCGGCATCGCGGTGGTGACGGTTCCAGCGAGTCAGCAGGGCGGCGGCCGCGACAACCTGCCACTGTGCGCGATCGGGGTGGTCAAACGGGGTTCCGCGGACCGCTGCAGTGGCCGCCTCGACGGCCGACCAAAGATCGTTGTCGGACTGCTGGGCCGTGTCGAGGCTCAGGTGGGCGCGTGCCAGTGCCGCCAGTGCCCGCGGCTGGTGTGCGGTGCCCTCCGCTTGGCGCGCGGCCGCGCGCAATCTGGGCAGCATGAGGGCGACGAGGCCAAGATCCGGGCGGTGCGACACATCGTTTTTCAGCCACTGTGCGGGATCCAGCACACCGGTTGCTGTTTCAAGCATGAGTGTCCAGTTCGCCATGACGACGGGGCGGATGGACTCCGCCGTACCGAGCATGTGGAGTAGCCGCTCGTAGAGGGCGCCAGCGCGCTGCCGGGCATGCCCGTCGCCGGTGCGGTGGAAGACGTCCCGTTCCAGCGCGGCCAGGTGTGCCAGGTAGCCTGCCAGCTCGACATGACTGCGAGGAGCTTGCGCGACGACCTCGGTCGCTAGGCGCTGGGCCTCCGTGAGGTCGTCCGAGTCGCCGAAGTGGCGGTAGCGAAGCGTGAGAATGGAGCTAACAATATAGGCAACCTTCAGGCGGTCGTGGCCGGTTGCCGCCTCGTAGGCCCGGCGTGCTAGCTCGACCGATTCGGTCAGGTCCGCAACGTTGCCGGTCACCTCGTACCGCGCGCGCATCGTAAAGGCGAGATTGGACATCAGCGCGACGCATTCTTGCGGTCTAAGGCTGGCACCGCAGCCGACCACAGCGCGGTATAAGCCAATCGCACCGTCCACGTCTGCGAGGTTGCCGGTGCGCTGGAATCGGGTGTTGAGCACGCCAGCGAGGTTCATGGAGAAAGCGAGCGGTACTGGCGCCTGCGCACCGGCCCGGGCGAGCTCCCGGCGACCCCGGTCGATTGCCTCGTCGAGCAGTGCCGCATCGCCATTTCCCACGAACAACACCCGCAGGCAGGCCATGAAATTTGCTGTTGCCCGTAGGCGCAGCGGATGCCCGCCGGGCATGGCCGACAGTGCTCGCCGGTAGTCCGACGCCGCCTGACGCAGCCCGCTCGCGTCTGCCCCGCCAGAGTCGATGTACGCCAGGTAGACCCTTTGCGCCTCGGCAAGGCCGGGTACGTGGTCATCGGCATCGGACATGCTCTGCCTCCTCAATCTGCCGTGGGCTGCCGGGCCGCGCTGAAAGGGCACCCATCTGCGGACGTCACCGTTTGCGACGCGGTAAAGGTCAGCCGATGGAGGAGCTGTCGAGGTGGTAGTGGTGCCACCAGTCCGGGCGGTGGGTGCGGATGACGCCGTCGGTGCGGGTCAGGAGGAGGTAGTTGCCGTCCTGCACCAGCGCCGCGTCCTCGTCACGGCCGGCGAGGACTCTCTTGACTGCCGCCACCATGTTGGGGATTCCCTTCTCGGCGATGTCGTCGCCCCGCATGGAGAAGGTGACGGACACGTACGTCGCGGGTTCCCATTCCCACCGTTCCTCGCCGTCGGCTTCGGCTTCGGCTTCCCAGTAGCCGTCCGTTCCGGCCCGGACGGTGATGGCGTAGCCGCGTTGGTCGTACAGGCGGGCGGAGAGCAGGGCAGAGTTCGAGGTGGGACGTGGGACTTCGCGGGGGTCGGCAGCGGTCAGGGCAGCTACCTCGGCGACGGGCGGGTCACCGGCCAGGACCAGGCGGAACTCCACGGCCATCAGGGTGCCCCCTTTAATCTCGCCGGACGATCTGACGGATCCTACCGTCGCGGGTGACCACCGCCAGTTCCTTCAACCCGTCGATCGGCCACTTGTCGAACTGACGCCGCAACGCCACCACGTCACCTTCCCAATCCTTCAAGTTCAGCACCACACGCTGCGTCTGCTCATCGTCGATCTTCTCCCGGACCTGACTCCACACGTTGCGCGCCGACGTCCGGGCCTGCGGCGAGTAGCAGTCGAAGACGTGCCCTTCGATCAGATAGTCCGGGTCCTTGTCCGGGTTACCGTGATCACCGGTACGGTCGCGGGCGTCGCCGACCTGCTGCCCCGTGGGATTCTGATGCAGCCGATAACCCTTGCCGGCGACGGTGTCGGCACACTTGTTCTCCAACTCCAACGCTCGTCGGGTGCTGTCGTCGGTCCTGGCGCCGACTCGGGTACGCGGGCCCGTCGGCGTACCGTTCTCGATCCCTGTGGCTCTTCTTCCCCACGCCGGAAGATCGTCCTGTTGCTGCTCGGACACAACGCGAGGAGCGTGGTTGCGGGCCGTCGGCGTAGGGCTGGCCGGTGTCGGAGGGCCAGCCCCGATCAGTTTCCCGACGACCCCAATCCCCGCGCCTGCCCGACCGCCGCTTCAGCGGCCTGCTGCACGGCGCCACAGCGCTGCACCACAAGCACCAAGACCTGCTTGACGCCATCGAGAGACTGCAGGAGCGGGCCCGGCTGCCCGCCCCGCAGCACCGTACCGACGAGTTGCCGGGCCTGATCGACATGACCGATTGTCGCGGTAGTGGCTTCACGGGCACCGGCGATCGCTTGCTGCACCTGCGCCAACCCAGTGATCGTCTCCTGCGGAGTGGCGGCCTCCCGAGGCACACTCGCGGCAGCGGTAGCCGCCTCACCCACCGTCCCAGCGGCCCCACCCAGCCCCGCCTGAACAGCGGAAATCACGGCACGAACCCGCGCCATCCCCGCCGCAACCGCCGCGAACCCCGCACCCACGGCCCGGGCAGCAACCTGCTGAACCTGATGATCAGCCGCCGCGGTGAGACTCTGCGCCCGATCCAGACCCGCCGACAAAGCCCGCAGCTCGCCAGCGATCTCCTCAATGCTCGACACGAATCAACCACCCCGACCGAGAACCGACTCCGAACCCAGCAACCTACCCGGCCACATCACCCCGGCCATACACCACCATCGAACCACCCACCGCAGCCACGCCGCCTCCTCCCGCTCCACGCTGGCCGAGCCAGTACGAGCGTCGAGCACCGGATGTCGACAGCGAAGGTCATGCGTAGGGCGGCCTGCTGATCCGGCTCACCGAACCGACCAGATCGCATCCACGGAGCACCGCAAGCGTTCCGTCGCCCAAGGAGGCGGCCAAGCGGACATCCGCATCGCGGGCCGGTGATCTACGCTGGGGCTGTCGACTGGCTCGCGGGAGGGTGAATGCCTACGGCTGCGGACTATCTCGCAATCAGCCCGTCCGCGGCCCGTGACCAATGGCGCTCGATCGTCGCACGCCCATGGGCGGTCGAGGGCCGTCGACAGGTCGCCTTCACCCCGGTGGAGACGCTGCTGTGTTTGGCCGCTAGCCTGCTGGTCGACCATCGCCGCTACGGCGGGTCGACGGCGCACCGTGCCGAGGAGCCGGTCCCCAGCCTGGCCCAGCTGTTCAAGCGCCCCAACAGCAGCGTCCTGGCGAAGATGGCCAATCTCGATGGCAGCCGCCGCAACGGCGCCCGACACGAAGTGGAGGTCGCCGCCCGCCTGCTCGGTGGTCAGGACGAGCTGGCATCCGTGTATCGGATCATCGTGCGAGCGGCCCGCGACGTCGGCGTCACGGCCGAGGGCCTGCCTGACTTTCTGTACCTGGAGCATGATGACGCGCCGCTGATTCTGCTTGGCCAGGACGAGCTGAGTACCAGCGACATCGTCGAGGCGGTCCATACGGAGCACCCTGGGGTCACCGACCAGGTGACCGAGCTGCTTCTGATCGCCGCAGCGCGTGTCGGGCAGAATCGCTTCGCCCGCGGCGTACTGCGCAATCACGGCCACCGCTGCGTATTCTGCGGCCTGTCAGTGACCGTCGATGACCGACAGGCCCCGCGGATGCTCGTCGCCTCGCATATCAAGCCGTGGCGTGAGAGCGATCCGCGTGAACGCCTCGACGTCGCCAACGGCCTCACTGCCTGCCCGACACACGACGTCGCGTTCGACACTGGTCTGCTCACCGTCATCGGCGGGTTGCGCATCCACATTCACACCGACCTGCACCGCAAGGTCGACAACGATCCGGCCCTACATGCCGCGTTCGGCCGGCCGCCCTTGGCCGAGCGCCTCCTCCTGCCTGCTGGTGCCCTGCCACCCCAGCGGGCCTACCTCGACTGGCACCGAACCCACGTGTACCGCCACGCACGAACGACTTGAGCGAGTTGCCCTGCAACCGGGCGAGCATCGGCGTAGACGGATCTGGGTCGGTTCACCTTCCCGATGTGGGATGCGGCGTGACCGTCGACGATGGAGGCACCGTCGTACGCCGGGGAACTCTCCTGACCCGTCCCTTGACGGCCTCGACATGCTCGACGATCGCGCCGCCGACCGCTTCGGCGAGTTTCGGTGGCACGGCATTGCCGATGAGCCGCCCCAGGGGCGCGAACTGTACGGGGGCTTCCGGTGCGACGAACTCGTAGTGGGGCGGGAAGCTCTGGAGGATGGCGGCTTCGCGCAGCGAGATGGCTCGGTCTTGCTCGGGGTGCCCGAACCTGCCGGCGCCGTAGTTGTACGACAGGGTCGTGATCGTCGGTGAGGGTTCGTCCCAGACCATGCGGGCGTATACGTTCCGGAAGGTGGAGCCGGACGACTTCCGGTGGCACGGGGCGCGGAGGTCCTCTTCCCATTCTTCCCAGGTGCCACCGGGTCTTGAGGCCCTGATTCGTTCCTGGTTGACTTCCGTCAGCGTGCGGCTCTTGTGTAGACGGTCTGCTGGGTCTACCTCGCCGTGACCGATGGGCGCGAGCTTTCGGATGGACTGCTCGACGGTGGCGTAGCTGTCTGGCCCGACCGTGCCTTTGGGCACCCGGATCTCACCGAGGAGTGACGCTACGAGAACCAGCCTGCGCCGATGCTGAGGGATGCCGTACGTCGGGCAGTGGCAGGACTTGAAGTCTACGAAGTAGCCAAGTTCCTTGAGGCAGTCGACGAAGCTTTTGAAGATCGACGTGCTGATGATCCGGGGAACGTTCTCCATCGTGACCACCTCGGGCTTGGCGCCTTCGACCAGGCGGCGCATCTCGTCGACGAGGGGCCATTGCGCTTCTCGGGACGTGTCCACCCCCCGCCGGTACGAGGAAAAGGGCTGGCAGGGCGCGCAGCCTCCGAGGACTCGTACGCTGCCCTTCGGCCACATCGCGACAAGCTCGTCGACCGTCAGATCGCACACGTCCTTCTTGTAGAAGGGTGCGCGGACGTTGGCCCGGAAGGGGTAGTCGCAGCTTCCGTCGAGGTCGACACCGGCGACGACGTCGACACCGGCCTCCTGCAGGCCGTAGGACAAGCCACCTACTCCGCAGAAGAGATCAACAGCGGAGATCGTGATGGGTCGTCGTGGGGCCATGCTGGGACCTTAGTAGGTCGTTCCGCCCTGGCGCGGCCCGGCATGCGGGCACACGAGATCGTACGATCCTCTCGTCACGACGCCCTGATAGCAGGATGCGTCGGCGATATCGCGATCGGTAGCCTTCCCGCTAGCGCTGAACCACTACCGTCGGCTTTCCTCGAGCCTGAGGGCGAAGTGGCGGAGACGAAGGCGATGGAACATTTGTTCGATTCGTGTTCTTTGTCGCACCCTCTCCTTACGCTGAGCGCCACCAGCCAGGGGAGGAAGCATGACTACTGCCGTCACCACGTCGATGCTGCGGTCCGCAAGTGCATCTGCCGTACTCGTTGACGAGCTACGAGCGACCATCGACAACCGAGACGTACGCCAGGCACAGTCCGCGATTGCGGAGTTCGTGGCCCGGCACCGCCTCACCCGCAGCGACATCGATGCGCTCGTGGTGGCTCTGGCCCCGCCAACCGCCAGAAGCGACCTCACGCATCCGCCCGACTCGACCTCGGTCGCCGAGGCCCGGCCCACCGTGGCGGACGCAAGCAATGCCGCAGCCGAACAGCCAGAGCTGGACGACGATGCACCGGACAGCAACGTCGGATGGATGTTCGATGACGATCCTGCGCCTCCCGCTTTCAATGCCACAGACGACGTCGTCGGCCAGGCGTTCGAAGACCTTTTCGGCGACTGGACCCGGACGGGGGGAAAACTCACCAGTGCTGACGTCGCGCTGCTCGCAACCCGGCGAAGCCTTACCGCAGCACAGACAGGTGAGTTGCTCGCTCTCTTGGCGGATGCCGGTGTCGAACTCCCAGCCTCGACCAACGCGGGACCGGTCAGGTCCGCGACAAAGGGCTACGAACTGCACGAGGACACGGTTCGCCAGTATCTCCGCGAGATCGGTCGATACCCGCTGATCAACGCCGCTCGTGAGGTGGAGCTCTGGTCGTTGATGCAGCAGGGTGCAGCGGCACAGGCCGCGCTCGATGCCGGTGGAGCGGACCTGTCAGCATCGGACCGCAGGTCACTGCGAGACCGCGAGAGGGAGGGGCAGCGCGCCCACGCAACGTTGGTGTGCGCGAATCTGCGACTCGTGGTGTCGATCGCCAAAGTCGGGCGCTACCAGCAGAGCGGCGTTGCGTTCGCCGACCGCATCCAGGACGGCAACATGGGCCTCATGCACGCCGCCCATCTCTTTGACGGGTCCAAGGGCTACAAGTTCTCCACCTACGCGACCTGGTGGATCAAGCAGCGCATCGAACGGGGCATCGCCAACCACGGCCGGACGATCCGCATACCCGTCCATGTCCACGATCAGGTGCAGAAGGTTCGGAAGGCAGCCCGGAAACTTGCCGATCGCCTGGACCGAGAGCCGACGCTCGACGAACTGGCCGACGCCACCGACATGGAATCGGGCAAGGTACAGGCGCTGCGGGAGCTCGACCAACCGGTGCGCAGCATCGACCTGCTTCTCGGCGAGGAGGGCGACCTTCGCCTCTCGGACATCCTCGTTCACGACGAGGAGCGCGACGGGCGTACCGACCCGGCGACGATCGTCGAACACGCGACGCTGCGCAGCGAGATCGATCGCGTTCTCCGCAAGGCGCTGCCCGAGCGAGCCGCCAACGTGATCCGTCGCAGGTTCGGTCTCGGCACCGGCGAGGAAGAGACCTTGGACGAAATCGGTGCGGACTACGGCATCACCCGCGAACGGATCCGCCAGATCCAGGGAAATGCCATAAAGAAGATCAAGATGTCGACGGAGACTGCGGGCCTACGCTCGTACCTGGTTGACGACCCGGGGTGCGGTGCTTCAGTGGAGGGGACGACTCGATGAGCGGCAAAGCGGCCCAGTCGCTGGAGGAAGCGTGCGATGCCTTCGTCGCCTGGCTCGATGGGCGGGTGGTCGCGGCAGGTCGAGGCGACGGCCTGGACCGACTGGAAGTGGACCCGTCGGGGACGTTCTGGCTGGGGCGGCTCGCCTGCGAGGACGAGGTGCGCAAGGGCACCAGTGACGACCGATCGGAGCGGCTCGACCCGTGTGCGATCGGCATCCGGTTCCGTCCGGTCGAGGCCCCGCCGTGGTCGATGACGGTGACGGTGCGGGCCCGCGCCTGGGTCAAGGACCCCAAGGATGGTCCGGACCCGGACCGGCGCTGGTGGCGGACCGGTCTCGTCGAGGAGAAGATCTCCGTCGTGGTCGGCGCCGATGGTGGAATCTTCGGCGCGAAACAGCTACGAGATGCCTTCGCTGCGGTAGGTGCGCCCGGCCTGACCGCTGAGGTTCGGGTCGACGTGGAGGATTGGCACCGGGACACCGAGCTTGTCGTACAGCTGGTCAACACCAGCCCGGAGAAGTCGCGCGGCGGCCTGACCGACTCGCACCTCTACGAAACGCAGCTGGAGGTCACCGGTCTCGCCACCACCCCGTTCCAGTTGGAGGCCCTGCCGGACAGCTTCCGCTACGACCGCGACGTGCCGGCGTACGGCATCAACGTCGGGGTCGAGGTACCAGCGCCAGGGGTGTTCCGCAGCTCCGACACCATCACGGTGCAGACCGTCCGTCCCGACTATTGGAACAGCAGCCGGCCTAAGCCGACGCTGTCGTTCGAGCGGCTCGCCGCCGACCCGATTCCGGAACTCACCGCGCTGGTCGAGGCGCTCGAAGAGTACGACCACGCCCACTGGTCGGACCCGGTGTTGGCGGCCAGGGAGGTGACCGAGGGCTGGACATCGGGGATGCGTGCCGAGGCGGACAAGGCTGCAGCCGAGGTGTTCGCCGAACTCGGCCGACTGCGGACCGGGCTGAAGCTTCTCAAGACCAATCGGGAGATCCGCCTGTCGTTCCAGCTGATGAACCGGGCGATCGAACTGAGCGCGAAGGGACGCGGCTACGACTCCTGGCGGCCGTTCCAAGTTGGGTTCCTGCTGTCCGCCATCCGCTTCCTCGCCGAACCCGCCAAGGACGCGAAAATCGTCGACACCGTCTGGTTCGCCACCGGTGGCGGTAAGACCGAAACCTACCTGGGGCTGTTGCTGACGACGGCCTTCTTCGATCGGCTCACCGGCAAGCGCACCGGCGTGACGGCATGGTCCCGGTTCCCTCTCCGGCTGCTGAGCTTGCAGCAGACGCAGCGTTTTGCCGATGCGCTCGCCGGCGCCGAGCTGATACGCCAGGAGGCAGTGGCGCGCCAGGAGGCCGATGTCAAAGGTGCCCCGTTCAGCCTCGGGTTCCTGGTCGGCCAGGCAGGTACGCCCAACAAGATCGTGCCCAAGCCGGAAAACGACGAGATCGGTCCGGACAGCCCGGGAATACCTGACAAGTACCGGGTGCTGCTGCACTGTCCGTTCTGTCGTGACGAGAACCTGCGGATGAGGTTCGACCGGCAGCGGTGGAAGCTGGAGCATCACTGCACCAACACGCAGTGTCCCTGGAAGCGGGGTGCGCTGCCGGTGTACATCGTCGACCAGGAGATCTTCCGCTTCCTCCCGACCGTGGTGGTGGGGACGCTGGACAAGGCCGCGTCGATCGGCCTGCAGCAGGCGATGCGTGGTCTCGTCGGGCCGCCGCAGAAGCTGTGCTCGGTCGACTGGCACGGTTTCACCTACGCGACGAGGTCGAAGACGCCCAACGGTTGCCTTGTGCCCGACTGCCAGGGCACGCTCAACCAGCTGCCGATGCCGGCGGAGCGGTTCGCGCCGTCGTTGCGGTTGCAGGACGAGTTGCACCTGCTCCGCGACAGCCTGGGTGCCGTCGACTCGCACTACGAGAGCCTGCTCGACTACCTGCAGAACGAGCTGACCGGTAGCCACGCCAAGATCGTCGCCAGCAGCGCTACCCTCACCGGCTACTCCCACCAGGTCAAGGTCCTCTACCAGCGCGAAGGCAGGGTCTTCCCGCAGCAAGGCCCCCGCTCCGGCGAGTCCTTCTGGACGGTACGCAAGGCAGAGAAGCTGCGGCGGTTCGTGGCGGTCGCGCCACGCGGGGTGACGCTGGAGCATGTCAGCGACCGGACCCTGGATGCCTTGCAGCGCTGCGTCCGCAGGCTGATCGACGAGCCGTCGGCTGTCTGCACGGAAGCCGGCATCGATCCGAAGCATGTCGACGAACTGCTCAGCCTTTACGGCACGAACGTGGTGTACGGCTCCACCCTGTACGACGTCGAGGCCGCCGGTCGAAGCCTCGGCAGCAACAACACCGTTGACGGGATCAACGTCGAGCAGCTCACCGGGCAGACCGACTTCGACGAGGTGCGCGACATCCTGGAGCGGTTGGAGAAGCCCGAGGAGAAGTTCGCCGATCGCATTCACGTGATCGCGGCCAGCTCGATGTTGTCGCACGGGGTGGACATCGATCGGCTCAACACGATGGTCATGCTGGGCCTGCCGTTGACGACGGCCGAGTTCATCCAGACCACCGCCCGCGTCGGGCGTCGGCACCCGGGACTGGTGTACGTCCTGCACAAGATCGGCCGGGAACGCGACGCTCAGACTTTCCGGCATTTCGACAAGTACGTGAGCCAGGGCGATCGGTTCGTCGACGCCATTCCGATCACGCGCCGCAGCCGGCGGGTGCTGGCACTCACGCTGCCCGGGATGGTCGCGGCCCGCACCCTGATGGTGCACGAGCCGGCCAGCAAGCAGCGATTGAGCACACCGGCGAAGCTGCGCCAGTATGTCCGCGACGCGAAACTGACGCCCGATGACGAGGCGGCGGCCGTGGCTGAGATTCTCGGCCTCGTCGGGCCGGAGGACACCCTGCACCGGCAGCAGATCGTCGAGTGGGTCCGCGACTGGTTCGCCGATCTTGAGGACCCGGCCACCAAGGCCCAGTTCATCAGCCAGATCGGCCACCCCTCCCCCATGAGAAGCCTCCGCGATGTCGAGGCCCAAGCTCCGATTCACGACTGAAGGCGGACGAGATGACGAAGCTGGGTTCTCGTAGCGGCAGCCAGATCCTGCGTACCTTCCTGCCTGAGCAGACGGTCGACCTGCGTGGTGACATCTACCGGGTCGACGAGTGGTCGGCCCCGAGCCCGATCGAGATCGACTCCGACGTGGTGCGGTGGAGTCTGTTGACCGAGATCGGTGCGTGGACCGCCAACGACAAGGACGGCGGCATGGCCGGCGATCTGCTGCGTAAGGTGCCGGTGGAGGTCGTCGAACTCGACGACCGCCGTGGCGTGACGGTGGAGCGTTACCCCCGGGTCTGGCTGTGCCGGGTCTGCAAGCGCATCGGCAAGTCCGAGGATGCCCGCTGCAAGTGCGGCAAGCGTGCCTGGGGTCAGCTCCATTTCGTCGGCGTGCACGAGTGCGGTGCGATCACCGAGCCGTGGATCCGGCGCTGCCCGCAGCACGACGACGTGCGGGTGGTCGTGCCGAAGAGCGCCAAGGCCGCGGACATTCGCTTCGTGTGCCCGGTCTGTGACACGCCGACCATGCAGGGGCTGGGATTCAACAAGAAGTGCGTGTGCGGTGACGGTGCCGTGCGGTGGAACGTGCACAAGGCCCGCATGGTCTACGTGCCTCGTGGCATGGTGCTGATCAACCCGCCGCGGCCCGAGCACCGGGAGAATCTGAAACTCGCCGGCGGTCCGCGTAAGGCGCTGATCTGGGTGGTCGAGGGGTTGGCGGTGGCTAGGCCCGCCGATGTGACGGCGAAGCAGACCCGCAAGGAACTGGTCGATCAACTGGTCGCCAGCAAGATGGCGCCGGACATTGCGGAGCAGATGGCGACGCTCGCCGAGCAGGCCGGCCAATTGGCCAAGGCCGGCGATCATCCGGCCGATCGGCTTCCTGCGGCCCGGCGTGAGGTGGCCGAACGGGAGGCCGCCGACATCGCGATGGCCCTGGCGGAGAGTCGGACACCGACGACGGCGCTGCGCCTGCCGGATCCCGACGACCTGCTCGAGAAACGCTATCGGGAGAAGTACCCGCCGGCCCTGCGGCGGGCTGGCATCGACGGGCTCGACCTGGTCGACAGGTTTCCGATCCTCAACGCCATGTACGGCTACACGCGGGGCGAGGACGATCCGTCGAAGTGCCGGCTGGTGCCGTTCCGGCGCAAGCGGGGTGGCTACCGGCTCTACGGCAACCTCGCCGAGACCGAGGCGTTCCTGATCCGGCTCGACCCGATCCGCGTCGTGACGTGGCTGGCCGGTCGTGGTCACCGGCTGCCGGGGTGGACGTCGGAGTGCACCGATCCGGTCGTGGCGCGGGTCGCCATCCTGGAGGCGGCCCAGGTTCCCGACAAACGCGACGATCCGCAGATGAAGTCGGTCGGTGCCGACGTGCTCAAGCTGATTCACACCTACGCTCATCGGCTCATCCGGCAGACCGCCGTCTTCTCCGGCATCGAACGCGACGCGCTCAGCGAGTATCTCGTGCCCCACCATCTCGGCTTCTTCCTGTACGCGGCCGCTCGGGGCGACTTCGTGCTCGGCGGCATGCAGGCGGTCTTCGAGTCGAACCTCGACGATCTGCTGACCGCGTTCGTCGACGCGGAGCACCGTTGTCCGTTGGATCCGGGTTGCGGGATCGGCAGTGGGGCTTGTGCGGCCTGCGTGCACCTGGGTGAGCCGTCGTGTCGATTCTTCAATCGGTTTTTGGACCGTGGCGTGTTGTTCGGGCGAAACGGCTACCTGCGGATCTCGACATGATCCGCTTCCGCCAGATCGTTTCCACCCGTTCGGCCGCGTCGGTCATCGTCTCGTGTTCCCAGACGTGGACGGCGATCCATCCCAATTCGGCCAGCGCGGCGTCCTTGGCTCGGTCCCGGACGACGTTGCGGTCGAGCTTGGCGACCCACCAGTCGCGGTTGTTGCGGGGCGTCGTGCCGTGCTCAGGGCAGCGGTGCCAGAAACAGCCATCCACGAACACCGCCACCTTCGCCCTGGTCAGCGCGATGTCTGGACGTCCGGGTAGCCCTGGGTGGTTGATCCGATACCGTAGCCCGCGCCGATGCAACTCCCGGCGCAACGCCAGCTCCGGTTTGGTCGAGGCGCGTGCCTGCCGACTCAGGCGGGCCGAGGTGGCGGTGTCCAGGGGTGTCGGCATGGTGGACTTTCGGCCCATCTCTCCAACCTATCTAGGGAGATGGGCGACGCGGTCCAGAGGTTAGGCTGCCCGGACAGAACAACCGACTTATTGCTTGGTGTTCTTTTTGTCGAAATATTGGAGATCAGGTCTGTGACGGCATCCAAGCCTGACGTCCGCCGTTGGCTCGCCCCCGGTGCAATGGTGGTGATCCGTGACGAGGAGTGGCTGGTCCGAGCGACCGAGGACACCGCCGACGGTGTGGCGGTGCATGTGCAGGGTCTCGGTGAGCTGGTACGTGACACGACGGCGACGTTCTACGACACCCTTGACGACGTCACTCCACTGGACCCGGCTGAGGCCCGGGTCGTCGCGGACGCCAGTCCCCGATACCGCACAGCCCGACTCTGGCTGGAGTCCACCCTGCGCAAGACCGCCGTTCCGCTCGCCGGTCGGTCGCTGTCGGTGTCCACTCGCGGCCTCGCCGATGCGCTCGGCTATCAGCAGGCGGCGGTCCGCAAGGCCCTGGATCCGGCGAGCCTGCGACCGCGCATTCTGCTCGCCGATGCGGTCGGCCTCGGCAAGACCCTGGAAATCGGCATGATCCTGTCCGAGCTGGTTCGCCGCGGGCGAGGTGACCGCATCCTCGTGGTGACCCCACGCCACGTACTGGAGCAGATGCAGCAGGAGCTGTGGACGCGGTTCGCCCTGCCGTTCGTACGCCTGGACACCGCCGGTATCCAGCGGGTCCGGCAGAAACTGCCGGCCACCCGCAACCCGTTCACCTACTACCGCCGGGCGATCATCTCCATCGACACCCTGAAGTCGGATCGCTACGTGGCCAGCCTGCGCAAACAGCACTGGGACGCGGTCGTCATCGACGAGTCGCACAACCTGTCGAACGCCGAGACGCTCAACAACC
Source organism: Verrucosispora sp. SN26_14.1 (assembly GCF_004307965.1). Lineage (NCBI taxonomy): Bacteria > Bacillati > Actinomycetota > Actinomycetes > Micromonosporales > Micromonosporaceae > Micromonospora > Verrucosispora sp. SN26_14.1. Next base: position 27,092 of record NZ_SISL01000006.1, read on the forward strand.
GCCTCGCGCGGCTGCTGGCCCGCACCACGGAAGCGCTGATCCTGGCCTCCGCCACCCCGCACAACGGCAAGGCCGACTCCTTCGCCGAGTTGATCCGCATGCTCGACCCGGTCGCCGTCCCGCCGAGCGGTGAACTAAACCGGGACGAGATCCGGCGGCTCGTCGTGCGACGCCACCGGCACAGCCCGGAGGTCGCCAGCGCGGTCGGCGCCGACTGGGCCGAACGACGCGAGCCGAACAACGTCCTGATACCGGCCACCCCGGAAGAGAACGCGGTCGCCAGCGAACTGGAGCACACCTGGCTGTGGCCGGGCACCGGCGGGAGTCCGTACTCGGGTGCACGCGGGACGTTCTTCCCCTGGACCTTGGCGAAGGCGTTCCTGTCGTCACCGGCGGCGTTGCAGGAAACGATCGACGGACGCATCGAACGGATCACCAAGGACACCAAGTTGCCTGCCGATCGGGCCGAGGTCGAGCTGCGGGCGCTTCGCCACCTCGCCGGCCTCAACGAGCGCACCATGCGTACGCCGTCGGCCAAGTACACCCGGCTGGTGGCGTACCTGAAGGAGATCGGCGTCGGGGCGGGCTCCGCCTCCCGGGCGGTGGTCTTCGCCGAGCGCCTGGAAACGCTGCGCTGGCTGCACCGCAGCCTGCCGGGCGACCTCGGCCTGCCGAACGACGCGGTCGAGCTGATGCACGGCGGCCTCACCGACCCCGAGCAGCAGGAACTCGTCGAACGCTTCAAGCAGGAGCAGTCGGCAGTACGCGTGCTGGTCACCGGTGACGTGGCCTCCGAGGGTGTCAACCTGCACGCCCAGTGCCACGAGCTGATCCACTACGACATCCCGTGGAGCCTGATCCGCATCGAACAGCGCAACGGGCGCATCGACCGCTACGGCCAGAAACACCCGCCGCAGATCACCGCCCTGCTACTCGACCCGGCCAGCGAACGATTCGCCGGCGACGTCCGGGTGTTGGCAAAGCTGATCGAGAAAGAGGACGAGGCGCACACCGCCCTCGGCGACGTCGCGTCGCTGATGGGCCGCTACGACGTCAAGGGCGAAGAGGACGAGATCCGGGCGGTGCTCGCCGGCACCAAACAGCTCGACGACGTCGTCCGGCCGGTCGCCGAGGTCGCCACCGGCACCGACCTCGCCGCGCTCTTCACCCAACTCTTCGACGCGCCAGGGCAGAGCGACGAGCCGGCTGCGGCCCCGGAGGTCGTACCGGACGACGGCGCCGGCCTGTACGACGACGAAGTCTCCTACCTCGAGGACGCGCTGCGGGAAGCGTTCATCGACCCGACGGCGACACCGGCTCGCGGTGGAGTCGGGTGGCGCCGGGACAAGGCGTTCGGCACCGTGGAGCTGACTCCGCCGCCCGATCTGGTGCAACGGCTGGAGGTGCTGCCGCAGAGCTATCTCGCCGACCGCAAGGTGACCAAGCGTCTGGTGCTCGCCACCACCGCCGCCCGGGGCAAGGACAGGTTGGCCGCCGCGCTGCGCGACGACAAGGGCACGAGCTGGCCGGACGCGCACTACCTGAGCCCGCTTCATCCGGTGCTCGACTGGGCCGCCGACCGGGCGTTGGCGGCGCTCGGCCGCAACGAGGTGTTCGCGGTCCGCGGTGAGGTGGACGCGCCGACGGTGCTGCTGCTCGGCACCTTGACCAACAAGCGCGGGCAGGTGGTCTCCACCGCGTGGCTGACCGCTCAGTTCCCCATTCCCGACGACCCGTCGTTCGCACTGGTGACCCCGCACGACTCCATCCGCGACGCGCTGCAGGTGCTCGGCTGGACCACGCCCCGGGCCAATCCGGGTGCCATCGCCACGGTCGGTCACCTTCAGCCCCTGATCCGGCCAGCGGTCGATGAGACTGCCGCCTACCTGGAGAAGACCGTCTTCGAGGCGGCCAGCCGGGACGCCCAGGAACGGGTCGACGCGTGGCGCCGCAAGCTCGACGCGTGGGACGGAGAGACGGCGGTTCTGATCCGGCGTAGCGACGCGGCGGCGAGTCGGGAACGCATCGCGGAGGAACGGAAACTGACCGAGTCGATGGCGCCGGCCCGGCAACTGGTACGTCCGCTGCTGGTGGTCGTGCCCGACACCGAGGGGGAACTCCAGTGAGCAGGTCGGACGCGATCCTCGTCGGCGAAGGCTGGATCTCCGAGCACTACTTCACCACCGACGCCACCAAGGAGTCGTTCCGGGCGAAGATCCTGGAACGCCGCGCCGGATGGGACGCCGAGGAGAACGCCGGACGGTCGACACCGCGATCCCGATTCCTGGCGGCCCGCCGGAAGTTGGAGGTCGACCTGGCCACCCTCTCCGAACTGTTCGACCCGGCGTCGGCCACCGAGCAGGCCGGAAGCCGAACCGCACACGAGGTGCCAGGACAGGTGCTCCGCGTGGTACGCGACGTCCTCGGTCTCGACGCGCCGGGCCTGATCGTTTCCGAATCCGGGCCGCTCAGCCGGGTTTCCTCAGCCGGCGCATCGGGTTCGGCACCGCTGGTCGTCCTCGCCGCCCTTCCGGTGGCCGCGATCGAGGAACTGCTCGCTCGGGACGCCGTCACGCTCGGGCAGGCGGTTCAGCTCACCGAAGACGGCGAGGAGATCAAGAGCGCGGCCCGGCTGCTCTCCGCGCTCTTCGTCGCCGACGACGCACCCGAGCTGGCGCTGGTGCTGGCCGGCCGGTGGGCGCTGCTCGCCGAACGTGAACGCTGGGCCGAGGGCCGCTACCTCGCCGTCGACCTGCAATCGGTCTGCGAACGCAACGACATTAAGAAGGGCGGCGAGATCGACCGGGCGCTGGCCTGCCTCTGCGCCGAGTCGATCGCCCCGGACGCGGACGGCAAGCTGTGGTGGCATAGCGTGCTGGAGGCGTCGGTCAAGCACACCGTCGGCGTCTCCCAGGATCTACGCGACGGCGTACGTCTCTCCATCGAAATCGTCGCCAACGAGGTCGTCGCCCGCCGCCGCGCCCAAGGACTGTCGCCGCTGCCGAAATCCGAGGCGCAACCCCTGGCCCGGCAGTCGCTGCGCTTCCTCTACCGGATCCTGTTCCTGCTCTACGCCGAGGCGTCACCAGAGCTGGGCGTCCTGCCCGTCGGCGCACCCGAATACGACCAGGGATACAGCCTCGACCGGCTGCGTGAGCTGGTGCAGGTCGAGCTGGCCACACCCCGGGCCCGCGCCGGCACCCACCTCTACGAGTCGCTCGGCGTACTGTTCCGCCTGGTTGACAAGGGCCACCCCAAGACCGCGGCCGAGGAGGGCGAGACGAGCGCCACCGGGCTGGTCTTCAACCCGTTGCGCGCCGACCTGTTCCGCCCCGAGGCCACCGCCCACATCGACGCGGTGGGCCTGGGCAACGTCGCCGTCCAGCAGGTGCTGGCGCACCTGCTGCTCAGCAAGGAACAACGCGGTAGGGACCGAGGCTTCATCTCGTACGCCGAACTGGGCATCAACCAGCTCGGCGCGGTCTACGAGGGCCTGATGTCCTACACCGGCTTCTTCGCCGACACCGACCTCTACGAGGTCGCGAAGAACGGAGACGGGGCGAAGGGCTCCTGGGTGGTGCCGGTAGATCGAGCCGACGGCATCGCCGCCACCGACTTCGTGACGACCATCGACCCGGCGACCGGCGAGCGGCGGCCGGTGCTGCACCGCCAAGGGACGTTCGTGTTCCGCCTGGCCGGTCGGGAACGCCAGCAGTCGGCCTCCTACTACACCCCCGAGGTGCTGACCCGCTTCACCGTCGGGCAAGCCCTGGAGGAGCTGCTCACCGACGACACACCCGCCGAGCAGATCCTCACGATGACGATCTGCGAGCCGGCACTCGGCTCGGGAGCATTCGCCATCGAAGCGGTCCGACAACTCGCCGACGAATACCTCAAGCGCCGCCAAAAGGAGCTTGAACAGCGCATCGACCCGGACGAGTACCCGAAACGTTTGCAGGAGGTCAAGGCGTACCTGGCGCTGCACAACGTCTACGGCGTCGATCTCAACGAAACCGCTGTCGAACTCGCCGAGATCTCCCTCTGGCTGGACACCATGGTCGAGGGCCTGTCCGCGCCCTGGTTCGGCCTACACCTGCGCCGCGGCAACTCACTGATCGGCGCCCGCCGCGCCGTCTACCGCCGCAGCCAGGTCACCGACAAGTCGTGGTTGGGCGCGGTGCCACAGGAGGTGCCGCTGACCCGGCTGGTGGAGGACATCGACGCAGGCAAGGTCGCCACGGACGGCGTCCACCATTTCCTGCTCCCCGCCGACGGCTGGGGTTCGGCCGCCGACGCGAAAGAGGCCGCCGCCCTGGCTCCGGACGCCGCGACCCGCCTCAAGAAATGGCGCGGCAGCACCAAGACCAAACCCAGCAAAACCCAGGTCGATGCATACGCGGAGCTGGCACACCGGGTCGAAACGCTGTGGCAGATCGCCTACCGTCGACTTGCCATCGCCGAGCAGGAGATCCGTCGGTCGATCCCGGTCTGGGGCGTCAACGAGTTACCGGCCGGCGGAGACGTCCAGCGGGAGCAGATCGAGCGGGCCCTCGCCGACGAGGAGGGCGCCTACCGGCGGCTGCGCCGAGCGATGGACGCCTGGACCGCGCTCTGGTTCTGGCCGCTCACCGACACCCTCGCCACCGTCGACGGCGAAGTGATCCAACCGCCGATGGTCACGGAGTGGATCGCCGGTTTGCGGGCGCTGTTGGGACGCAACCCGGACGTACACAAGCGCAAGCCGGTCGAGCTGCGCTTCGGCGTCGGCATGAGCTGGGACGAACTCGGCGAGGCCGAACGCCTGGACCTGGGCTTCGCGAGCGCAGAGTCCATCGACGAGGTGCTGCAGAAACATCCCTGGTTGGTAGTCTGCGAACGGATCGCCCGACGGCAGGGCTTCTTCCACTGGAACCTGGACTTCGTCACCGTCTTCGCCCGAGGCGGCTTCGACCTACAAGTCGGTAACCCACCCTGGGTACGGCCGATCATCGCGATCGAAGGGCTCCTCGCGGAAGGAGACCCCTGGTGGCAATTGTCCGGCAAAGCGGACCAGTCCACATTGGAGTCTCGACGACGGGAGACACTTCGCCTACCTGGAATCAAGACGTTGGTGATCGACGGTGTAACCGATACGGCTTGCGTGGCTGGCTTCGTGGGCTCGCTTGCCCAGTACCCACATCTTCAGGGTTTCCAGCCGGATCTATACCGATGCTTTACCGAACAGATGTGGCGCAACTCATCGCAAACGGGAATAATTGCGATGATTCATTACGAGACTCACTTTACGGATGAACGCGCCGGGCCGATGCGCTCCGAACTGTACCGACGACTTCGTCGACACTGGCACTTCCAAAACAAGCTGAAGCTTTTCGAAATCAAGGACGAGAAGCAATTCGGCGTTACAGTTCAAGGATCTCCGAGGAGTGATCCGAGCTTCGTCCAAGCATGTTGGCTCTACCACCCACACACAATAGAACGGTCGTTGCAGCACGACGGCAGCGGTCCAGAGCCTGGCATGAAGGACGAGTTCGGGATGTGGGACCTCCGCCCCCATCGAGGTCGCTTGACCTGGGTAAACACAGACACTATCCGCACCTGGCAAGAACTTCTTGAGTCGACCGATGAACTACTGCACACGAAAATGGTATTCACGGTAAACCAGTCTGCGGCATCGATGCTGAACAAGCTTTCCGATAAATCACGAATCGGCGAGCTGGGCTTTCTCCAGTCGGATGGCTGGCATGAAACTGGCGACTGGCGTAAGGGATATTTCGAGACAGGATGGGCAATTCCGAAGGATTGGCAAGATGTAATCCTTCAGGGTTCACACATTTTCGTTGCACGCCCCCTTTACAAAACGCCCAACCCTACACTCAAGAACAAGGATGACTGGTCGCCTTCGGACCTCGAATCCCTCTCACCTGACGCAATTCCTGCAACAGGCTACCAGCCAGCAGGGGAAAGACATCGATACGATCGGAACTACACCCACTGGGAACAAGCCGGCGCGCTTCGACCAACTAGGGACTACTATCGAATGGCCTGGCGTCGTCGAGCAGCCAACACCGGGGAACGCACACTCATGTCCGCCTTAATTCCGCCGGGCGCTGCTCATGTCAACACGGTGCAGACCGCAGGCCACTCCGATGGCGGGAAGCGTAGCCTCCTCCTAACATTAGCAATTACATCTTCTCTCATTGCCGATTTCCTAATTCGCTGCGTACCGAAAGACGACATTCGAATGGGATCGATCAATCGTCTACCTCGGATCACCGCGCCAGATACCGAAGACCTCCTCACGCTAAGGACACTTCGACTCAACTGCATCACGAACGCCTATTCCGGGATATGGCGCGAATGCTACAGTGTTGAATTCGAGAGAGATGACTGGCTCGGGGGGTTCGAACACGGTCGCCGCAGACCTCTCGGGCAGGTCGGGTCCGAGTGGGTGGCGGATACACCACTGCGGATCGCAGCCGACCGACGACAGGCGTTAGTGGAAATCGATGCCCTTGTCGCGTATGCGCTGGGACTTTCCGCCGACGAGCTATGCACTGTGTACCGTACGCAGTTTGCCGTTCTCTACGGGTATGATCGTAACGGATACTATTACGACGCCAATGGGCGGTTGGTGCCGAACTCCGTGCTCACCGTATGGCGGAAGAAGGGCGATCGGATCACTGCGGAGGAGCGGACCGCAACCAACCAGGCCGGCTACACCTACACCTACGAGCTGCCGTTCGTCACCCTGGACCGGGAGGCGGACATGCGGCAGGCGTACGCGGTCTTCGAGCAGCGGCTGCGGGAGCGGCAGTGACCGAGTTACTGCCCACCTTCCAGGCGACTCGGATTCAGCATGCGCTGGTCGACTATCTGACGACGACGTTCGGGTTGACCGACGGGGATGCGCGGGACGGGCTGGACCGGTTCCTCTCCGACCCGGACACGGGCATGTTCAAGGGGCCGTACGTGCGGTTGCGGTTGCCGTTCCGGCCGGCCGACGAGGGGTGGCGGTCCAGCCTGGAGTGGTACGAGGGCTTTCCGCCGTACGGTCATCAGGCTGCGGCGTTCGCCCGGTTGGCGTCGGCGGTGGACGGTCAGCCGCGTCGGCCGTTGCCGACGCTGGTAACCACCGGCACCGGGTCCGGTAAGACCGAGGCGTTCCTGCATCCGATCCTCGATCATGTGCTGCGGGCCCGGCGTGCCGGGGTGATCGGCACCAAAGCGCTGATCCTGTATCCGATGAACGCGCTCGCAAACGACCAGGCGGCGCGGCTGACCAAGCTGCTCACCACCGAGCCGGCGTTGGCCGGGGTGACGGCGGCGCTCTACACCGGGCAGACGACCGCCACCCGCATGGCGGTCACCCCCGACGGGCTCATCAATGATCGTGCGGTCATCCGGGAGACCGCGCCGGATCTGCTGCTCACCAACTACAAGATGCTCGACCAATTGTTGTTGCGCGCCGAGGATCAGGAGTTGTGGCGGCAGTCCGCGACGAGTCTGCGCTACCTGGTGCTGGACGAGTTCCACACCTACGACGGTGCGCAGGGCACCGACGTGGCGATGCTGCTGCGCCGGCTCGGCCTGGCCCTGCGGAGTCACTGGCGCGACGACGACCCGTTGATCGACGAGGCAGCGCGTAATCGTCCGCTGGGTCTGATGACGCCGGTCGCCACGTCCGCGACGCTCGGCGACAAGGGCGACCCGTCGGTGATGCGTGGGTTCGCCGGCACCGTCTTCGGGGAACGGTTCGACTCGACGTCGGTGGTCACCGAGACCCGGCTCAGCTTGGCGGAGTGGACCGATGGTGCGGCCCAGACCGTGGCGGCAGCCGGATTCGCCCCGGTCGCCGTGGGCGAACTACGCGCCGCCGGGCTCCGGCGGCTGCCGGAGGTGAGCCCGGACTCCTCCGGCGAGGAGGCCGCGTACGCCGTACTCGGTCTGCTCTATGGGGTGCCCACCGACAAGCTGGCCGATGCGACGCCGGAGCTGTTGTCGGCGTTGTGCCGGGCGCATCCGCTCGTGGTCGAGCTGGCCCGCACGGCCGGTCAGGCCGTCGCTCTCAGCGACCTGGCTCTGCGGGTGTTCGGCCCGCAGGACGAGCCGGAGCCGGCCGAGGCGCTGCTGTCGCAGGTGTTGGCGATGCTGGGGCACGTACGCAAGGTCGTCGGCCGGAATGCGCTCTCGGTCGAGGCGCACCTGTGGGTGCGGGAGCTGACCCGCATCGACCGGTCCGCGACGGCGACGGCGGCGTTCCGGTGGAGCGACGACGGTCCGCCGGTCGCTGCGGACGAGGCCGAGGAGGCCCGGCCGTCCTTTCCCGCGATCTACTGTCGGCATTGCGGGCGCTCCGGCTGGGGTGTCGGTCTCGCACCGGTGGGCGACAGCCTCGCCCCGGACGACGAGGGCATTCGCAGGCAGCACGCCACCCGGGAGGGACGGTTCCGGCCCCTGCTGTACGCGCCCGCCGAGGCGATCGTCCGGTCCGACGGCGAGAAGCCGCCCGAGGGACTGGTGTGGTTCGCGATTCGCAGCCGGGAGTTGCTGCACCGGGTCGCCGAAGACGATCCTGATCTTCGTGACGGCTGGGTTCTGCCGGTGCTCACCAACGTGGGTGCCGCCGCCGACGAGCTCAGCCGCAAGGACACCTGCCCGTCGTGCGGGCAGGAGGACGGCATCCGGTTCCTCGGCAGCGCCATCGCCACGCTGCTGTCGGTGTCGCTGTCGACCCTGTTCGGGGCGCCGAAGCTGGCGCCCGAGGAGAAGAAGGCCCTGGTCTTCACCGACTCGGTGCAGGACGCGGCGCATCGGGCCGGTTTCGTGCAGGCTCGGTCGCACATCTTGACGCTGCGTTCGGTGCTGCGCGAAGCGGTCGTGGACGGTGCGCTGACTCTCGACCGGCTGGTCGAGGAGGTGCTGGCGCAGGCCGGCGACGATCCGGTCCGACGGTACCGGCTGCTGGCCCCGGAGTGCGCCGACCGGGAATCCTTCACCCCGTTCTGGCAGGAGTCGAGGCAGCGGGCGGTCAAGCCGTCGGTACAGTCGCGGGTGCGTAAACGGTTGGCCCTCGACGCGGCCCTCGAGTTCGGCTTGAACTCGCGTACCGGCCGCACCCTGGAACTGACCGGATCCGTCACCGTCGAGGTGGAGGCTGGGCTGCCGGCGCGCGTCGCCGGCCTGGCCCGAGCCGCGTTGAGCGGCACCTCGTGGCAGGAACGTCTGGGCGAGGCGGGCGGCGGCGACGCCGCGCTGGTGCAGTGGGTACGCGGTGTCCTGGACCGGATGCGGGTCCAGGGTGCGATCGACCATCCATGGTTCGAGCGCTACCGGGCGGAGGACGGCCGCCGCTGGTCGATCTGGGGTGGCCGGCCCCGGGGCGACGGCATGCCGGCCTTCCCCCACGACCGCCCCGCCCCCGCCTACCCGAAGGTCGGTGGCTCCGCAGATTCCGGCGGTCTCGACCCGGTGACCTCGGCACAATCCTGGTACGCCCGCTGGACCTCGCGGGTGCTCGACGTCTATCCGCTCGACGGTGGTCGACTCGCCCGGGTGTTGTTCGACCGGCTCGCCCGCGACGGTGTGCTCACCACGACGACCAGCCAGTCCGGCGCCACCGTCTACGCCCTGCCGGTCTCCGGGGTGGTGGTGGCCCCCACGCACGAGGACGACCTCGTCGCCGGGCGGCACCTGCTGGTCTGCGACACCTGTCGAGCCGGCACCCCGGGCAGCCTCGTCACCGTCGACCAGTTGACGGACGCGCCCTGCCTGAACGTGCGCTGTCGCGGACGGCTGCGCCAGCAACCGATGTCGCCGAAGAACTTCTACCGCAGTCTGTACGCTTCGCCGGACATGCGTCGAGTCGTCGCCCGGGAACACACCAGCCTGCTCGACGACGCGACCCGGCTGGCGTACGAGGACGGTTTCCGGGACGCGGCGACCAGCCCTCAGTCGCCGAACGTCCTGGTCGCCACGCCCACCCTGGAGATGGGCATCGACATCGGCGACCTGTCGGCGGTCATCCTCGCCTCGCTGCCCCGTACCGTCGCCTCCTACCTGCAGCGGGTCGGGCGGGCGGGCCGCCTCACCGGCAACGCCTTCGATCTGGCCTTCGTCACCGGTCGTGGCGAACATCTGCCGAAGATCGGCGACCCGTTGTCGGTGATCGACGGCGAGGTGCGACCGCCTGCCACCTATCTCGCCGCCGAGGAGATCCTGCGCCGGCAGTACACGGCGTACCTGATCGACGCGTTCGCGCGGGAACCCGGGCGTCGTCGTCCGCGCAAGGCCAGCGGGGCGATCGGTTCGTACGCGCCGGGAACCTTCCTCGGCGACCTGATGTCGCACGCCGAGCAGTCGTGGGAAACGGATCTGGACCAGTTCGCCGCCATGTTCGACGAGCTACCCGTCGAGGTGGTGGACGGACTTCGCGACTGGCTGAAACCGGTCGCCGGTCCGCGCAGCAGCGGCTTCGCCCACCGCGTTCGCGACGCCAGTGACCGCTGGCGGCAGACCGTGGCACTGCTCGAAGAGCGGCAGACGGCGATCACCGATCTGCTGCCCGAGTTGGAGGCCCGGGTGCAGTCGCCGGCAGTGACCGACGACGACAAGCAGGCGCTGCGGTCGGCACAGGCGACCCGACAGTTGACCAGAGGGCAGCTCGCTCATCTGCGGAGCAGCTACTGGATCGGAGTCCTGGAAGAGTACGGGCTGCTGCCCAACTACACCCTGCTCGACGACAGCGTCACCCTGGACGTCGGCCTGTCCTGGATCGACCCCGACGACGGCAAGTACCGCTACGAAAGCGCCCAGTTCCAACGAGGTTCGGCCCAGGCCCTGCGGGAGTTCGCCCCCGGGGCCACCTTCTACGCCCGGGGTTGGGAAATCGAGATCGATGCGGTGGATCTCGGCCTGGACGGTGCGTCGATCCGTACCTGGGCGCTCTGCCCCGCCTGCGGTCATGGCTGCGACATCGCCGCGACCGGCCGCGAGAGTGTTCCCGTCGCCTGCCCGCGCTGCGGCAGCCGGGGCATACACGACACCGGGCAGCGCCTCGACGTCGTCGAACTCACCCGGGTCTCGGCCGAGGTACGCCGAGACGAGGTCGCCATCTCCGACCGGCACGACGAACGCGGTCGCGTCGCGTTCCAGATCGTGACCGCCGCGGATGTCTCCCCCGAGCACATGGACGACCGGAGGTTCGTCGAAGGAACCGGGCTGGGCTGGGTCCACCTGCGGTCGGTCGACATTCGGTGGCTCAACCTCGGTCCGGCCGGTCACGGCACGGCCCGAACCATCGCCGGTGCCGAGCGGCAGGGAACGCTGTTTCGAGTCTGCTCCGGCTGTGGAAAGCGCGACACCGAGAGCGGCCGCAACCGCGCCCACGAGCACCGTCCATGGTGTCCGCACCGGACCGCCCCGAACGAGGTGACCAGCACCGTCGCGATGTCCCGGACCCTGCGTACCCAGGGGCTGTTGATCCGGCTGCCGCACACGGTCAGCCTCGGCGACGACTTCGCGGTGCCAAGCCTGTCCGCGGCGCTGCTGCTCGGACTACGGGAACAGATGGGCGGTCACCCCGACCACATCCGGGTCGAGCAGGTCGTCGACCCGACCCTGTCCGACGGCAACGACAACCACGACGCGATCCTGCTGCACGACACCGTGCCCGGTGGCACCGGTTACCTGGCCGGCATCGCCGAGCCGGACCACCTGCGCGAGCTGCTGGTCCTTGCCTGGGACCGGGTCCGGGACTGCCCCTGCCGCCACGAGGAGCGTCTCGCCTGCCATCGCTGCCTGCTACCGTTCACCGCACCGGGAGTGACCCGGCGAGTTTCGCGGGCATCGGCCGAGCGTCACCTCCGTACCCTGCTTGGTTTGCCTGCCGACGTTCAGACGGCCGAGGACACGACCTGGACGGTGACCAAGCTGGCTCCGCGCGAAGAACCCGAGTCACATCTGGAACGCTCCTTCCACCGCGTGTTCCTCGGCCGACTACGACGCATCGGCGCCGCCGTCACCGAGACCCCGTCGCCGGTCGGCAACACAGCCCGGTTCACCCTGCCCGGCACGCACCGCCAATGGACCCTCAGTCCGCAGGTCAACGTCGCGGACTCCCGGCCGGACTACCTGTTGAAGACCGGGGACATGAACGTGCCCGACATCGCGATCTTCACAGACGGGCGGGCATACCACGCGACCGCCGCAGTCAACCGCCTCGCCGACGACGCCGTCAAGCGGTCCAACCTGCGCGAGCTGGGCATCCTGGTCATCGCTTTGACCAGCGCCGACGTCGCCGCCGCCGAGACCGCCACGAACGTCGCACCGCCATGGTGGAACCCGGCCCTGGCCGGCAATTTGATGAACGTCCCCGGCTTCCAGGCCCCGCCGGAAACCTACAAGGCCCTGGGACACGGCATGGTCGACTGGCTCGTCGGCTGGGTTCGCGATCCCAACCCGACGGCGGTTCAGGCCGCCGCCCGAGCCGTGCCCATGTTCCTGTCGGCCGGCGCCCAGCCGATCCAGACCTCCACCACGGTCGCCCTTCCCCAGATTGGTCGAGCAACGCTGCTCGGGGAGGATCTACCCGCCGGTGAACGCCGGCTCCATCTGCGCCGCTTCGGATCCCTCGCGGCGGTCATCGAGATGACGGGCGGGGGCGTCGAGGTCGCCGTCGTACTCGACGACCGCAACGAGATGCTCGGCGACGACCACGCGGATTCCTGGCGGGCCTGGCTGCGGCTCGCCAACGCGCTCGGCCTGCGCGACTGGCCGACGACTGTGACGACGACAAGTCTCGTCGAGCCGGTGACCGCACAGCCGGACCAGGCCGGACCGGGCCGCCCGGTCGGAGCCTGGGCCGACGCCTACGACGCGGCGTTGACCGAGAACGAGAAGGAACTGATCAGCGCCCTCGCCGGCGAGAACGTCGCACCGCCCACCATCGGCGCGGAAGGGCCCGACGGCATTCCGCTCGACATCTGCTGGCCCGCTCTCCGCGTGGCTGTCGCCTTCACCCACATGTCGCAACAGGACCGAAGCGACCTGGCCCAGCACGGCTGGCACCTGGTGGAACCCGACCCCGCCAAGGTCGTCACCGCCCTGGAACGCGCCGCCGCCGAGACGGACGAAGGAGACTGATGCCGACCATCATCATGGGAAAACTCGCCAGCAAGATCGATGGATCGGTCCGTGGCAAGGCGATGAGCTTCCTGCAGAAACTCGGGGCCGACGACACCACCCCCGGCCTGCACATCGAACCCATCCAGCACAGCGCCGACCCGCGGGTTCGCACCGGACGAGTCGACGAGTTCTGGCGGGCCGTCATGTTCCGCCTCGACGGGGACGGCGACACCCACTACGTCATTCACGGCATCTGGCCGCACGACGACGCCATCACCACCGCGCAACGCGTACGCCTGAAGGTCAATCCGATCAACGGACTGCCTCAGGTGGAGGAGATCGAGCCGGCGTTCGTCCCCGTACCGCAGCCCCCCGCGACCACCACACCGGAGTCGGCGAAGCCGTTGTTCGCTCGCCTCGGTCACGAACACGCCGACCTGATGGACAAACTCGGTCTGCCCGAGGACGTCGCCACCCAGGCAGCGGCAGCCGCAGACGAGGACGTCATCCTCGCGCTCGCCGAACGTCACGACGGTTGGATCGGCACCATCCTGGTCGACTTGGCGGCCGGCGACGACATCGACGCGGTCGTCCAGCGGATGCAGTTGGAGAAGACCTCCTCGTCCGACGACGACGCCGACGTGCTGCAGTCCCTCAAACGGCCGGCGGCTGCGCTGCAATACGCGTTCATCGACGGCCAGGAAGAACTCCGCCGCGTCATCGAAGGCGGAGACTTCGGCGCCTGGCGCATCTTCCTGCACCCCGAGCAGCGCCGGTACATCGACCGGCCGTACAACGGGCCGTTCCGGCTCGCTGGCGGGGCCGGCACCGGCAAGACCGTCGTCCTCGTCCACCGGGCGCGTGCCCTCGCCCAACGCGACCCAGCGGCCCGCATCGTCCTCACCACCTTCACCGCCAACCTCGCCGACGCACTCGGCGACAGCCTCACCCAGCTCGACCCACGAGTGCCCCAAACCAAGACGCTCGGACAACCGGGCGTGTACGTAACCGGCGTGGACGCGCTCGCCGCCGCCGTGTTGCGGACCGCAGGAAACGGTCTCGCGCCGGCCATGCGCGACGTCCTCGGCGAGGAGCGCGCGGCACCGCTGTCGCGTACCACGCCGAACCTGTGGCGCGAGGTCGTCGAATCGACCGGCACTTCGCTCCCGTCAGAGATCGCCAACGAGACGTTCCTGGCCACCGAGTACACGCATGTCGTCCTTCCGAACAAGGTGCACGACGAGACCGGCTACCTACGGGTGCGCCGGCCAGGACGAGGCGTCGCCCTGGACCGGGCCAAACGCCGAGCCGTCTGGGCACTGATCGACGCCTACCGGGAACGCTGCCGAATCGACGGCAGCCTCGACTTCACCGAGGCCGCCGCAGTTGCCGCAGCACACCTGGCGGCAGGCGGGGACCGCCCGGCCGATCACGTACTGGTCGACGAAGGGCAAGACCTCTCCCCCACCCACTGGCTCCTGCTCCGGGCCACCGTCGAGCAACGCCCCGACGACCTGTTCATCGCCGAGGACTCACACCAGCGCATCTACGGCAGCCGCGTCGTCCTCGGACGCTACGGCATCGCCATCGTCGGCCGATCCCAACGCTTGACGCTCAACTACCGCACCACCGCACAGAACCTGCGCTACGCCATGGCCTTTCTGGACGGCAGCCAGTACGTCGACCTACAGGACGAACCGGAAAGCACGGGCTACCGATCCGCCCGAAGCGGTCCCGCACCCATCGAAGTGGTCGTCGAATCGCTCACCGACGAACTACACGCCGTCGTTCGCCACGTCCGCTCGTGGCTCGACGCCGGAGACACCCCGGAGACCGTGGCGGTCCTGGTACAGGACCGGTTCCACCGCGACCGCGTCGTCACCGCCCTCACCGAACAGGGAGTGGACGCCCGCGCCGTCGACCGCGACCGCCCACCGACGGGCCGAGTGCCGGTCCTGACGATGCACCGGGCCAAGGGCACCGAGTTCTCCAAGGTCGTGCTGGCCGCCGGCAAACCAGCGCTGGCCGAACTCGAACGCCTCGCCGGGCTGGATCCCGCCGAGCGAGCGGACGCCGAACTTCGGGGTCGTTCACTGAGATACGTCGCGGCGACACGGGCACGCGACCAACTCGTCGTAGTCAGGCGCAACTGACGGGCGTCGAGTGACTTGTCGCGGCCTGTCGAGGGATGTTCAGACCCGAGGACTGCGGCAATGGCTCTCGTGCGAATCACGCCTTCGCGTACCAGCTTCGCACCGTCGGCCGTACGGGCCGCACTTCGCGCCAAGCTGGATTCGCCTACTTTCACCATGGCGTCGTCCGAGGCGACATGGATTACATCGAGGCACGTTCATGGTGGCCCTTGAGTGTGAAGAGAGGACCTATGGTGAGTACCGCTCCAGGCGGAGAATCCTCGAAATCTACGACGCGATGCAACACGCGATCGGCACCGGCAAGCGAGGCGTTCGATGATCTCACCCCGCGCGATGACGTGCGCCCGGAACGCGTTCGGACCGGGAGGGACCGGCATGTCCTCGTCTTTTTCGTAGAGGAGGCCGTAGGACCCCGGCAGCCGTCGGGCGACGAACTGGAGCACTTGGCGCATCCGCACCGCCTCGTCCCGCCGCCGGTTGGCCACCCCATGCAGGAATAGGTAGTACTCCCCGTTGAGTACGGTCACCTCCGCCGAGACGTTCGTCGGGAATCCCAGCCCGGCCACCAGTTCGTTCAGCTCGTCGATGATGGCGTCGAGTTGGCCGGTGTCCGACTCCTCCGTGGTCTGAGAGAGGCGGAACCAACCGTGGAACTCGTACACGTCCGTACCCAGAGCAGGTCCGCCAGGCAGTCAGTGGGACCTCGCAGTGGACGCAGACAGCACAGCCGCTTACCAACAGCTCCGTCAACACGCCCAGCGCGAGGACAGGTCACCGGCTACCGACCGTCGCCGCTTCCTCGGCCATCCACGCGACCCGGCCAGTCAACGTCAAGTACCGGGCCGACCACCGACCAAGTATCGGTCAGCAGCACTAGGCCGTGTTTCGTAGGGTGTTGATGTGGGGTGTGGCGGTGGTCGCTAATGGGCGAGGTCTCCGGTAGTTGGTTCAGCGACCAAGCTAGAACTTCACACCGGAGACCTCGTGCCGAGCGTAACGGCAGTGAGGCGACATGACCTGACCGACGTGCAGTGGGCGGCGTTGGAGCCGTTGCTGCCTGGCGGAATGGGTCATGCTCGGCCGCGCAGATGGACCATGAGACTGATCATCGACGGGATCCGGTGGCGGGTCCGAACCGGATCGCCGTGGCGGGACGTGCCCGCGGAGTACCCGCCGTGGCAGACCTTGTATCGATGGTTTCGGCGGTGGCAGCGTGACGGGGTCTGGGCACAACTGCTCACCTCATTGCAGGCCCGGGCGGACGCGGCGGGGTTGGTCGACTGGACGGTGAGCGTGGACTCGACCATCAGCCGCGCCCACCAGCACGCGGCGGGAGCCCGTCGCGACGGTCAGGCACAGAAGGAGCCTCCTGGTGGTGTGCAGACCGAGCCGGCAGATCACGGCCTCGGCCGATCGAGGGGCGGCTGGACCACCAAGACCCATCTGGCCTGCGAGCAGGCCCGCAAACTGATGGCCCTGGTGGTGACCGCCGGGCAACGCGGCGACAGCCCACAGTTCATCCCCGTACTGGCCAGAATCCGCGTCCCCCGAGTCGGAGGCAGCCGACCACGGACCCGCCCCGACACCGTGCTGGCCGACAAGGCGTACACGTCCAACGCCAACCGCGCCCACCTACGATCCCGGGGCATCCGCGCGTGCATCCCGCGAGCAAGGCCGACCAGGACGCGCACCGCAAGGCCAAAGGCTCCGCAGGCGGCAGACCGCCCGCCTTCGACCCCCACGTCTACCGCCAACGCCACGCTGTGGAGTGCGGCATCAACCAGCTCAAACAACACCGCGCCATGGCCACCAGGTACGACAAACTCGCCGTCCGCTACGAAGCCACCCTCACCATCGCCGCCATCAACCAATGGCTCCGCGCCCCACGAAACACGGCCTAGCCAGATGCTCGAAGGAATACCGAGCCCGTTGGGGCGTCGGTCCGTTGAACGTCACCGAGCAGCTCGCGGGCACCTTGGCAGACAGCGTTCCAGTCGGTCTTCGGGGATCGGTCAAGGTTCTTGGCAAGCCAATGCCGGCGGTCTTCGTGTTCCCGCCGCAGATGGACGAGGTCAAGATCCACGCCAGGTAGTCCACCGCGGCGTTCCAGCTCCTCGATCCGCTGTCCCATGGTGTCCATCAGCTCGCGGTTGAGGGTGTGCACGGCCTCGAGGTACGCGGTGGTCGGGACGCTGAGCCGGACTTCGGGGTCGGCGGTGAAACCGATCTCGCCGTCGTCCTCGTGCCGCCAATCCACGGTGGTCTCGTCGCGATCGTCGCGGGTGGTGCGCCAGAACCGGAGCTTGGGAGGATTGCGCAGGTAACCGAAGTCCAGGTTGTGCTCGCCGTGCCAGATCGCGGCCGTGACGACGGGATGGTCGGGCACATCCGCGTTCCCATCGTCAGTCCGTTCCTCATCCGGTTCGGCCACGAACTCGAGCGGGTCACACGTCCACTGCGCGGCGTCGGAGGCGATGAACGGCTGCAGGTCGTCGGGTATCGGCTCCAGCACCTCGGGTGCAAGGACAATGACGTCTTCCCAGAGCCGGGCCAGGTAGTAGTCGATGTAGGGATGGGGGTGAACTTGCCGGGTGCGGCGCAGCAGCTTCTGCCCGCTTGCTTCGAGCCAGTACCAGCCCTCGGTGAGCCCGAACCAGTGGAGCCTCGGCTGGTCACTGCCCCACGGCGACACCTCGTCCAGTGGGTACAGCTCGAACCGGAACCTGACCATTGAGGCAGTATCCCGCAACTTCCGGCGGTCGAACGAGAGCCCGGATCTGGCCGCCGATCGTGGGTCACGTTCGGCGACAGATCGGCGAGGACGGTCGATGCATGATGCTAGTGCTGGGTGGGCGGCGGGCGTCGGTCGCAAGCGGGTCGAGGCCTCGCCGCACGGTGTGGACTGCCCAAGGGATGTCCTGCCGTAGCAGCGTCGTCTCCTAGTCCCGTGAGACAGCTGCAATGCCGTGGGCAGGATAGGAAAGCCAGGACCGGGGCGGGATCGCGGTTGTACAGCCGGACCTGGCAAATCGCAGGCTGAAGATCAAGAGCGGCCCTGCCGGTCGACACGACTGCTTTGCGGTCCACCTGCGGCTATCTCTACCCCTGTCCGGACAACGCATCTGGATGCACGAGCTCACACCCGGTAACTTGAAAGGCCGCATCGGGGATCATTGCTGGGGAGGGTTGTTGCGGCCGAGTCGACGTCCCACCAACACCCTTCAACTGTCGCTGCTGTTCATCGCTGTCCTGCTGGAGATCGCGGTGAACTTCTTTGCCAACGACGATGCCTCGCCGCTGGCCGCGGCGATCCGTCAGGTCGCTGGTCCCGCGTTGATCGTGTTGCTGGTGTGCTGATCGTCGGCAACGGTGTGATGTTGTGGTGGGAGGCGCCGCGTAGCCGGCGGCCGGTGTGGCAGTCGGATCGCAGCCCTTATCCGGGGCTGTCGGCGTTCACGGAGCAGGACGCGTCGGTGTTCTTCGGCCGCGAGGAGCAGGCCACTGAGTTGGTACGGCGGCTGCACGAGCTGGGCCGGGACGGGTCCGACCGGTTCGTGTGCGTCACGGGGGCTTCCGGCAGTGGCAAGTCCTCGCTGGTGCACGCGGGCGTGGTGCCCCGGTTGCGACGTGGGCGGTGGCATGTGTTGCCGACGGTCGCGCCGGCCGGTGAACCGCTCGGTGGGCTCGCTGACCTGACGGTCGCATTCGGTGCCGCTGACCGTGCCGGTGCGTTACGGGAGGTGCGATCGCGTCCGGACAGTCTCGCCCGCAGCCCGGTGGCGTGGCGGACCCGGACGGGCCATCGCCACAAGCGCGTACTCCTGGTTGTCGATCAGTTGGAGGAACTGGTCACGCTGTCCAGCGCTACCGAACAGGCCATGTTTCTGGAGCGGGTCGCGGCGGCGTTGCACGCCGACCGGAGGCTGTGGGTTGTCGCGACACTACGTGTGGAGTTTCTCGCTGACCTGCTCGCGGGTCCGTATCCGGAACTGTTCGCGAACTCCGCCGCGCTGGGTGTCATGCGTCCAGCGGATTTCGTCGCGGTCGTGGAGAAGCCCGCTCAGCTCGCCGGAATGCGGTTCGATGACGGCCTGGTCGATCAGATCGTCGCCGACACGGCCACGCCGGACGCGTTGCCGCTGCTGGCGTACCTGCTTCACGAGCTGTACCTGGGGGCCGGGCCGGGCCGGGCCGGGTGGCCACCCACGAGGCATACCAGATACTCGGTGGCGTGTCGGGGGCGTTGGGTCGCCAGGCCGACGAGGTCATCGCGGAGGTACGCCGCGACAGCAGCACCGACGACGTCCTGGCCGCCCTGTTGCGTCTGGTAGCGATGGAGGGCACCGAGCCGACCCGGCGTCGGGTGCCCCTGCGGGAGCTGTCCGATGACCAGCGCCGCATGGTCACCGTCTTCACCGACGCGCGGCTCCTGACCACCGACGTGATCGACGGTGAACCGTACGTCCAGGTCGCGCACGAGGCGTTGTTTCGCCAGTGGGTACCGCTGCGGCAGCAGGTGCAGGCCCGGGCGGAGCAGCTACGACGGCGTACCGAGCTGGAACGCTGGGCAGCGGACTGGGTCCATGCCGGCCGCAGCGCCGACTACCTCCTGACCGGGGATCGGCTTGCGCTGGCCGGACAGTGGCTGGAAGCGATGGAGTCAGCGGGTCAGGACAGCCCTACCGCCCGGGCTCTGGTGAACGCCTCCCGCAGCCGGGACACCGCGTTCCTGCACCGGGTGTCGGAGACGATCGGCCAGTTCGCGCTCGGCAACGTCGACCGGTACCCGGAGCTGGCGGTGCTGCTGACCTCGGCCGCCCTGGCGCAGTGTCCACCGACGCCGGTCGCCCGTCGGGCGCTGATGGCCGCGTTGGCGTTCAGCCACACCGAGGCAGTGCTCACCGGACACACCGACGCTGTCCGTGGAGTCGCCTGGTCACCGGACGGCACACATCTGGCAACCGCGTCCAGAGACGGCACCGCCCGGGTCTGGCACACCGACACCGGCACCGTCGTGCGGGTCCTGCGCGGGCACACCGGCATGGTGGAGGCCGTCGACTGGTCACCCGACGCCGGCCGGCTCGCCACCGCCTCACGGGACGGCACCATCCGGATATGGGAAGCCACGACCGGGGACACGGTCACGGTGCTGCCCGGTGGCGACATAGCCCGCGCCGTCACCTGGTCACCCGAGGGCACACAACTGGCCGCATCGAGCCGGGACCGGACAGTCCGGGTGTGGGACACCTCGACCTGGCAGCTCACCACCCAACTGGTCGGCCACGAAGGGGATGTGTGGGGGCTGCCGGTTCTCCCCTGACTCCCGCCGCCTGGCCTCCGCCTCCCACGACCGGTCCGTCATCGTCTGGAACCTCACCACCGGCCAACCCGCGCAGCGACTGACCGGGCACAGTGACTTCGTCGAGGCCGTCTCCTGGTCCCCGGACGGCGGCCGGCTCGCCACCGGATCCGGTGACCACACCGTACGGATCTGGGACGTCAACACCGGTGAGACTCGGCACGTCATCGGCGGGCACGGGTCACCGATCTGGTCCGTTGCCTGGTCCCCGGACGATCGCGTCGTGTTCGCCAGCGGCGACGGCAGCGTCCGAGTCTGGGACATCCGGCGGCTGCACGAAGTAGCCGAACTGCGCGGCCACACACAGGTCGCCTGGTCCGTCGCGCTGTCGCCGAACGGACGCCGGCTGATCAGTGGCTCCGGTGACGGCACGGCCCGGGTGTGGACGATCCAGCCACGCGGGGCCGAACATCGGCTGCTCGCCGGACATCAGGGACCGGTCACCGCCCTGACCCTGGACCAGACCGGGAGGATCGTGACCGGCGGCGCCGACGGCACCATCCGACAGTGGCAACCCGACGACACCGCCACCGTGACGACCTGGCCGGAGCCGATCGTGGCACTCGCTTGCTCACCGGCGGCTGACATGCTCGCCGTAGCCCTGCGCGACGGCTCGATCCACCTGATCGACGCCGACGGCGACGTACGGCTCGACAGCCAGGCCGAGGCGGAGTCACTGGCCTGGTCCCCCGACGGATCCCGGTTGGCAGCCGGCTGCAAGGACAACTCCGTCCGAGTATGGGACATCCGCACCCGCAGCTCCGCCGGCGTCATGCGCGGACACGCCGACTGGGTGAGCACGCTCGCCTGGTCACCGAGCGGTCGCTACCTCGCCTCCGGCTCCGACGACCGCACCGTCCGGGTCTGGGACATCGAACACCCCGGCGACAGCACGGTCCACTCCGGGCACCAAAACTACGTAGACGGACTGAGCTGGGCCCCCGACGAACGCGTACTCGCCACCTGCTCCGCTGACTGGACCATCCGCGTCTGGGACCTCACCGGCACCAACCAACCGCGCACACTCACCGGCCACGAACGACGCGTACGCGCGGTCGCATGGTCACCGGACGGCGGGCGGCTGGCATCCTGCTCCGACGACCGCACCGTGCGGGTCTGGGACGTGGACCACCACCAGAGCGAGGTGATCGGCGTACACCGCGACGCCGTGACCAGCCTCGCATGGCTACCGAACGGGCGACAGGTCGTGACCGGTTCGGCGGACGGCACCGCCCGCATTTGGGCAGACCACGTCGACCTGAACGAGTTGACGGCGCTGGCGCGCACCCGGGTGTTCCGCGGACTCACCGACGACGAACGACGAGCCCACCTGCTGCCGGTCGACGCGGACTCATAGCGTCTGCTCCACCTCGCGGGTCACCCACCAGGTAGTCGCCCGGGTCCAGACCGAGCGACTTACGGCGCTCCGAGGCCCAATAGGCCGCGTTGGCCTCCTCGAACGACTCAGGGCCGCCATGAGAGATCACCCAGATGTGCTGACTACGCGCCCGGTCCACCCAGGAGCCGTGAACCTCGAAACCGAGATCACGCCGCAACGGGACAACCAGACGCTGCCACCTGTCCACCCACTCGTCCAACAACCCTTCCCGCACCGTATAGGTCCGGATCTGCACCGTTCTTGCCACGCCCATCACCTCACCCTCGTCCATCCCGCCATCGACCGTAGCCGACGCAACACGACCGGTTCGAAAGTCCGGCGACGAACAAGGATCGGCCTGCGGTCCTCGGTCACCCGTCCAGTCGAGCTCGTGCTCGACAGCGCCTGTGGGCACTCCGAACCTTACCGGCCACACCTTACGACTCGCCTTCCCATCAACGTCGCAACCCTCTGCGCGCCCTTATCGGCCCTAAAACGACATGCCACCGCCCCAGTCCTGAAGCCGGCGTTGACGTAACAGAGTTCCTGGCTGTCATCGCAGGCTGACCGACGCGAATGACTCCACACTTCTTCCATAGCTCGCCGAGCCATCAGCGCCCGGCGAGCTATTTGCGTATCCCTCGACAGTCCCAGCAGAGAAAGGAGTGCGGCGCGATGAAGACGAACCCTCACTGCCAGATAGAGCCTGATTCCACCAGACAGGGAAATGCATATGCCAGAATTGCAGCCAGATTTTCCCAATGGACCCACCCCCGACTACAATTACGACAGCAATTCGGAACCCACGTACACGGCATCGTCGGGCGAACTATCCGTAATCATCCCACCGGACCCGCCGGAATTCGGACCAGCCGCCGCGCTCGCCCTGATACGCCTTCTTGTCGCGGTTCATCGCAAACGCACGGAGCGTCCCGACCACCCCATGGAGGAAACATGACCATAGACACCGAGCGCCTTGGGCGTAGCATCGCCAGGCTCGGCTTCGACACACCGAAGCTGAGCTTCGCCTTCTATGGCCGAGTGTCGACCGAGGACAACCAGGACCCGGAATCATCCCGAGGCTGGCAACTGTCGCTGGCCACCAACCTGATCGCACCGCGCGGCGGCGTGATCGTCGAGCAGTTCTTCGACATCGGGCACTCCCGGGCACTGCCGTGGCAACGCCGACCCGAAGCGAAACGGCTGCTCGCCGCGCTACGCGACCCGCAGCGCGGCTTCACCGCCGTAGCGATCGGGGAACCTCACCGCGCCTTCTACGGCAACCAGTTCGGACTGACCCTGCCCCTGTTCCACCACTACGGCGTCCAACTCTGGGTGCCCGAGGTCGGCGGACCCATCGACCCAGACAACGAAGCACACGACCTGGTCATGTCGGTCTTCGGCGGCATGAGCAAAGGCGAACGCAACCGGATCAAAGTCCGAGTGCGTACCGCCATGGCCACCCAGACCCTCCTCGAAGGCCGCTACCTCGGTGGCCGCCCACCCTACGGCTACACCCTCAAGGACCTCGGCCCACACCCCAACCCCGGCAAGGCCGCCCAGGGCAAACGGCTGCACGGGCTGACCCCCGCCCCGCAGACCGCACCCGTCGTCCGACGGATCTTCGCCATGCACCTCGCCGGCTACGGCATGTTCGCCATCGCCGAGGCACTCACCCACGACGACATCCCCTGCCCCTCCGCCCACGACCGCGCCCGCAACCGCCACCGCAGCGGCATCGCCTGGTCCAAGACCGCCATCCGCGTCATCCTGACCAACCCCCGGTACACCGGCCGACAGGTCTGGAACAAACAACGCACCGACGAAGTACTCCTCGACGTCGACGACGTCGCCCTCGGCCACATCGCCGTCATGCGTTGGAACAACCGCGAACAATGGCTGGTCTCCAAAGACATCGTCCACGAACCCCTCATCGATCAACCAAACTTCGACAACGTCCAGCAGATGCTGACCAGACGAGCCCGAACGGCAACCTCACCGAAACGAGCACACCGCTCCCGCCACCCCTACATATTCAAAAGCCTGGTCTTCTGCGGCATCTGCGAACGAAAAATGCAAGGCCAGCACTCCCACGGCGTCGCCTACTACCGCTGCCGCTTCCCCCAGGAATACGCCCTGGCCAACCGGGTCGACCACACCCGCAACGTGATCCTGCGAGAAGAAACACTCATCAACCCGTTGGACACCTGGCTCGTCGGCGAATTCGGACCCCTGCAACGCCGCCACACCGCCGCCAAGATCCTCAATCAACTCGCCCTCGGCGTACCCGCCACCTCGCCAGCAACGCCGAAGGGACCAACAGTCACCGAATGCGACGCCAAACTCGACCGCTACCGAGCAGCCCTCGACGCAGGCGCCGACCCAGCCGTCGTCGCCGGCTGGATAGCCGAAACCCAGGCCGAACGCCGCCGCGCCGAGCAACACCAGCAGACAAGGACCACGGCCAAGACCTCAGACATGGCCAGCCACCTCACCGAGAATGGACTCCTCACCATCATCGACGAACTTGGCGACCTGGTTACCGCACTACGAGACGCCGACCCCGAACACAAACTGGAGGTCTACCGCAACCTCGGCCTACACCTGACCTACAACCCGGAAACACAAACGGTGCGGGCAAGTGTCGACCTTGCCGCGCACCGTTGGGATTCGGTTTGTGTCCGAGGGGGGACTTGAACCCCCACGCCCTATACGGGCACTAGCACCTCAAGCTAGCGCGTCTGCCATTCCGCCACCCGGACTTGCTCTGTCCAGCCTACCGTGTCGACCTCAGTGATCCATCACCAGGAGGCCGCCCAGCGGGCCGCACGGGGAGTTACTGTACACGCCGCCGGTGGATCATGCACATCAGCATCCCAAGGCCGATTCCGGCCGATCTGACCAGCCCTGGCGGGCCTGTCGGTGTGGTCCGGCTGGCGTCACGGCGCCCCTACCCGGCAGCATGGCGGTGTGTCCCATGCCTCTCCCTTGGCCGTCGCTCAGCAGCGGGCTCTGGCGCTGCGTGGCGCGGGCAACCTCGCCGCCGCCCGTGAGCTGCTGAACGACGTGGTCGAGTCCGTGCCGCCGTCGCTCGGCAAGGATCATCCGGACGCGCTGAGCACCGCGCACCTGTTGGCCAGGTTGCACCGGGAGGCCGACGATCCGAGCGCGGCGCGGCGGGTGTTGGAGGAGGCGTTCGCGGCCGGGGAGCGGCGGTGGCCGCACGCCGACCCGTTGATGCTGGCGTTGGCCTTCGAGCTGGGCTCCGTTGCGGACGAGCTGGGCAACCGCCACGAGGCGCGCCGCAACTACACCCGCGTGGCCGCTGCCGGCCCCGCGGTGCTCGGTGCCGACCACCCGGCGGTACGTACGGCACGCGAGTATCTCGGCGACGCCGCTCCGGCTCCGCAGCCGGCGGTGCCCGCTCCTCGCCAACCGGAACCGGCGCCCATGCCGGCGCACGGGGTCCTGAACGAGCCGACGATCTCGCTCGCGGTGCTGTCGACCGCCTGGAAGCCACACGACGCCTCGACCGCCGCCGGGTCCTTCCGCCAGCCGGCGTCCCCCTTCGGCGAGGGTGTCGCTGCCCCCTCCGTCCCAGCCTCGGCCGCCCCGGCCGTGCCGCATCCGCGCGCCGTACCGAGCTCGCATGCCCCTGGCGTGCCGCCGGCACCGCCGGTCGTGCCTCCACCGCCGCGCATTCCGCCGCCTCCGGTCGTGCCGGAGCCTCCGACGGTGCCACTGGCCCGGACAGCCCTCCACGACCAGGCTGCTCCCCCGGTCGCGTCGCCGGAGGCAGCCGAGCCGACCATCGCGCTGAGGCTGCCGGTCCGCGAGAGCAAGGTCCCACCGCCGCCGGTACCGCGCACCGTTCCCGACCCGGCACCGCCCGCCGCACCCACGGCGCGCCTTGTGGCCGTCGAGGCGGACGAGGATACGAGCGTGCTCCGGATCCTGCCGGAACCTGACGCCTCGACGTCGGTCGAGGCCGGGCCGGCTTCGCCGGACGGGCCGGGGGTACGAGTCGCGCCGGGATCAGCGTCATCCGACCCGGCGACATCGGCGGTGCGAGGCGCTGAGGCCAGCGATGCGACTGGCGCGGTGGCCTCTACTCAGCCAGGAGCCTCGACTGAGCCGGAGTCGTCGAACGAACAGGGAGCATCGGTAGGGCCTGGGTCACCTGGAGGCCCGCAGTGGGCGCGTCCAACCGTTCGGGTGCAGCAGATCGACCCACTGTTGGCCGAGGAGGCCGCCCGGGCTCGCCGCTTACCCGAAGGCGCGTCACCGGCCTCGGACGCGGTCCTGCCGGGCGACGAATCGGTGAGCGGTGCACCGGCCAGCGGGCCGCCCTCCGCCGCAGCCCAGGTCAGCGGTCCACAGGCCGCCGAGCCTGCCTCGGGCGCACCTTCGATCGGCCCAGTTCCCGTCAGCGCTCCGCCGGCAAGCGGGCCCACCGCACCACCGACCAGTGGGGCTCCGACGAGTAGCCCGCCGATCAGCGGACCGCCACGCACCAGTCCGCCGACGAGCGCGCTACCGGTCGGCGGATCATCGACGAGCGGGCTGCCGACCAGCGTGCTACCGGTCATCGCGCCGCCGGTCAGCGGCCCTTCGAGCAGTACACCGCCGACGAGTGCGCCACCGGCTGGTGCACTCCCGGTCAGCGCGCCGCCCACCAGCGGCGCGC